>JAOUOA010000022.1 GCA_029880625.1 Spirochaetia bacterium | reverse complement strand
TCTGTACAGAAATTCATCAGGCAAAAAATACTTACGGTACGGGATGTTTTCTTCTCTACAACACCGGAAATGAATTTATTCTCAGCAAGTCAGGACTCATTACAACTCTTGCATGCGATGCGAAAGGAAATCCTGTGTATGCGCTTGAAGGTTCTATCTTTATTGGAGGAGCCGTAATCCAGTGGCTTCGCGATTATATGAAATTTTTTGCAGATGCATCTGAAACAGACGAACTGATCGAAGAAGTTGAAGACGAAGATGATGAACTGGTTTTTGTTCCTGCTTTTGTGGGGCTGGGGGCGCCCCACTGGGATATGAAAGCAAGAGGGGGAATTTTTGGGATCACAAGAGATACATCTCCTGCAAGAATAACAAGAGCTGCTGTAAAATCAATTGCTCTTCAGACCCGTGACGTAATTGAAGCTATGGAAAAAGATACAGGAGAAAAGATCAAAATCTTAAAAGTAGACGGAGGCGCTGCATTCAATCATTTCTTACTGAAATATCAGGCGGGAATATTGAACCGGCCAGTAGAAAGACCGCAAAACCTGGATACAACTGCTCTGGGTGCGGCATATCTTGCTGGCCTGGAATGCGGCCTGTGGGAAAATATTGAAGAGTTAAGAAAACTGCAAAGTCAAAATACTGTTGTTCACTCTGAAATGACAGAAGAAGTTCGTAATAAGGAACTGAGCTACTGGCAAAAAGGCGTAAAACGAGTAATGGGATGGAAGGAATAAAGCGCCATCTGTGAAAAAAATTTATGCATAAAAAGGGAACTATCAGCGGAATTTACGGAGCTTACTATAAAATCATCCCGGATTTGAATCCTGAAACAGAGCTAAATGCAAAACTAAGAGGAAAGCTTCGTTTAAAAAAAAATAAACCGGAGAAACTCCGCCTCAGGCATCTTCTGACAGCAGGCGATCAGGTCTCTTTCGCATCTGAAGGCAGTGAAGATACATTCATTGATGATCTTTATCCAAGAAAAAATATTCTGATCCGGGCCGGCGAATACGAAGCCCATGCACTGGGAGCCAATCTGGACAGAGCTGTGCTGATCCAGAGCCTTGTATTTCCCGATATCAGAGCGGGATTCATTGACCGATTTCTCGTAAGCTGTTATGCCGGAAATGCATCCCCTGTCATTGTTTTTACAAAACCGGATCTTGCAGCAAACACCAATCCTGAATCTTTACAAATCCCTGATGAGTATGCAAAACTCGGCTATACGGTTTTCACTCTGAATCTTCTTGAAACAGAAGAATCTGAATCTTTCAAAGATTTCAAGAGTTTATGCGAAACCGGAGTTACCCTTTTTGCAGGAAATTCAGGAACAGGAAAATCAACGATTATAAACCGGCTTTTCAGCAAAGACATCCAGAAGACAGGGAGTATCAGCCAGGTTACGGGAAAAGGAAAACATACAACAACGAATTCGCGACTTTTTCTTTCAGAAAATCATAGGGCCCGTTACATTGATACTCCGGGCGTCAAGGAATGGGGCATCGCTCATTTGTCTCCTGAAGATCTTTATGCCTCATTTCCTGAACTTTCTTCCTATCTTCAACAATGCAGATACAAGAACTGCACTCATACAGAAAAATCAGCGGGATGTCGGATACAGGAAATCCTGCAGACGTCCTCTGGAACAAACTCAGCGGAAGAGACTCCTATTTCAGCAGAACGCATGAAAAGCTTTTTTTCTCTGATGGGATCACTTCAGTATTCAGAACGAATTCGGCGGGGAGATTTTATAAAAGCAACGGGGAGAATGAAGTCAGGCAAAATAAAATTATAGACTTCGTATTATTATTATTAAAATGCGAATTTTATTTTTTAAAGGAAATTCTAAATGATTCTATATCAAAAAGAGAAGGGGAAAAAATCATAAAATGATTTTCAAAACGGGAAAAAAAGATTGCCTCCACATTGGACATTCATTTGTATTCACGTATGGAATATAAATCCGTTAAATTAATTCTTGATGACAGTACACTCGATCTGCCCATCATAACCGGCACGGACGGTTCACAGTCAATCGACATTGAAGATCTTTTTGAAAATACCGGTCTCCACACTTATGATCCCAGGCTTAAAAATACCACCTGTTTAAAAAGTTCGATTTCCTGGATTGACAGAGAACATGGAACCCTTCTCTACAGAGGTTATGATGTAGAAGAATTGGTTCAAAACTCCACATTTATTGAGACCTCCTATCTCCTCAGGCATGGAGAACTTCCCGTAGCGGACGAACTTACAAAATACTCAAATTCTTTATCCAATCATTCCATGATTCATGAAGATATGCGAAATATATTTGATGCTTTCCCTTCAGGAGCTCATCCTCTGGCAATTCTTGCTACCATGGTGTCTACCCTTTCCAGTTATTACCCACAAACCTATGAAGAAAATTTTGCAAGAGGAATTGATATTGGCACGGGCCTTCTTTCAAAAGTAAGAACCCTGGCCGCCTGGTCTTACAAGAAAAGCATCGGAGAACCCATTGTTTATCCCAGCGATAAGCTGCCCTACTGGCATAACTTCATGAATATGATGTTCAGCATCCCTTCCGAACCCTACAGCTGTCCTGAAGAAAACATTAAAATCATGAACCAAATTATGATTTTATACAGCGATCATGAGCAGAATGTAGGCACCACTGCAGTCCGGCTGGTGGGATCAACCAAGGCAAATCTGTATGCATGCATTATTTCCGGAATGAGCGCCATGTGGGGCGTACGCGAATCGGGAGCCAATATTCCTCCCATGATCATGGTAGAAATTATGCTGAATCAAAATCAGGCTCCCGAAGTTTTTTTTGAAAAATTCATCAAAGGACATGAACCGCTGCGATCAAATGGGCTTGGAAATTCCAGCTACAAAACCATAGATCCAAGGGCAAAAATCAGCAAAGAACTTTTTCATGAATACAGAAAAACACATAAACATGCAGACAATGATCCCTACATTCAAAAAGCCCTGGAAATCGAAGAATTTGTACTTGGTCATCCATACTTTCTTGAGAAAGGGCTCTATCCCAATCTTGATTTTTATTCAGCAATGATCTTTCATCTGCTGGGAATTCCTCTTACCATGAATAATGTAATTCGCGTAATCGGAAAACTATCAGGATGGCTTGCCCACTGGCATGAACAGAGACTGAATGTCAATCTATCATACAGACCTGCACAGGTATACACCGGAGAATTAAAACGAACCTATATTCCTCTGGAACGGAGAAATTCAAATGACATATGATCCACAGAATATTTTTGCAAAAATTTTACGAGGAGAAATTCCCTGTAATAAAATCTACGAAGATGAATACGCTCTTTCCTTTCATGACATCAATCCACAGGCGCCGATTCATGCCCTCGTCATACCTAAAGGTCCATATCAATCCATGACAGATTTTACTGCAAAGGCAAGCAGCGAAGAGATTTCAGGAACTCTTCGCGCAATAGGAAAGGTGGTTGATATTCTCAATCTTCCGGAAGACGGGTACAGAGTGCTCAGCAATACCGGCACAAACGGCGGTCAGGAAGTGCCCCACCTTCACTTTCATATTTTTGGCGGGAAACGGCTGGGGCGAATGCTGGTATAGGTCAGGTCTGCTTCTGTTTTATTTTCCCTTTTTTTCGGTTATAAAAGAAATTAACGATTTTGCTAATTACAGGAATGTTAATTCCCAGTTCTGACAATGAAGAAAAAAATAAAATTACTGCAATCCCTTCGTCAAGCCAGCCGATGACAGGCACCACATCAGTAATTTCAGGAATAAAAATCCATACAAATGAAAAAATACCGGTTACAATCCAGAAGATTCGTTTCCAGCCTGTTACTTTTTCAGTTGATATTTTCTGTTTGTCATTTGAGCTTTTATTTCTCATGGTGAATGCCGCCGTTTTTGCTAAGAAAGAACTTTGGACAGGTTTAGGATGAATTGGAAAATAATACCAGAAAATTTCATAATCAATCCTTTTTTTTTCCTTTTCATGGCATTTTTCACCGGCCTTCTTCTGGGAAGTTTTTATACAGCTCTCGCAGATCGAATTCTCTATTACTTTTACGGTCCCGGAAGAAAGGGTTCCGGAAAATGGGAAAAGATTTTTATGAAATCCTCATTCTGCTTTTCCTGCGGACAAAATATAAAAACTCTGGATCTGATCCCGGTGCTGGGTTACATTCTTTTAAAAGGACGATGCAGAAACTGTCTGGCTCCGATCGGCTGGATCCGCCTTACAGGAGAAATCTTTCCTGGAATTATTTTAATGATTTTCGTTTTATTAAACTCAAACTGGGCATATTCATTTTTTTCAATTCTTTTAATCGGACATCTGTATATTTCTCTGGTTACGGATTGGAACTTTTTTCTTCTTGATTATGAAAATACTGCCTTCCTTTATGTATGGGGTTTTCTTGCCGTCTACACTGAATATGGATACAGTACAGAATTACTTCATCACTTTTATACAGCTGGATTTGTTTTTTTTGTACTTCTGGTTCTTTTTCTTGCTGGAAAAGGGAAGAAATTCGGAATGGGAGATTTGATTCTTGCTCCTTCGCTTGCTTTGTACCTTGGCCCGCTACTCAGCATTCTTTTTTTTCAGCTGGCAGCGTCTCTCAGTATTGTATATATTGTAATTATTCAGAAAAATCGAAAAGCTCCTTCGCCTTTTGGAACATTTATGGCAGTATCTTTTTTTATCATTGTATCTTTTGATCTTTTTTATAAAGTTTTCATTCAATTCATAAGGAATTAACATCGAAGTTTCAAGGAAAAAGTTCTTCATTGTTCAAGAAAATTCAATTAAAAGAATCAATGACTGAGGGATGAATCTTCCAGAAGTGAAAAATATTGCCTGAGAGTCATTTCTCTGTGAAAATCACCTTCGCTGGAATGATAATGGATTAAATTTCGGTACATTCTTTTCAAAATTACGATATCGGATAATGTAATATTTTGAAAAATATATTTTTTTCCCATTTCGCTTAGAGCAATGCGTCCAAACTCTTCCTCTGTGTAAATTTTTCCTCTGCAAAAAGGGTCCATATAATAAAATTGATTATCAATGACAGCTCGGATCATATAATGTCCCTGAAGACTGATTGCACAAAGCTGAATACCGAGCCTTTTACCAAGCAAAATGCTTAAAACAGTTAACGATACTGAGTTTCCTAGACCTTTTTCCAGAACTGCAGTCAAGAAACTGTTCTGTGGATTGTAAGGATCTTCGGCATTTCCTCTGAATTGATTTTGGTTAAAAAGCAGATCAGAAAATTTTTCAAGAACATCCAGAGTCATTCTATCAAAAGAAAGATTCAATGACGCTGCCGTTTTATCTATCTGATAGGTAAATTTTTCTGGCGTGATTTCAGGATTTTCAGAAAGTCTGGAAATTAAAAATGCTCCTGTTTCCAGATCAAAACGCCCTTTTGCTCTTCGTGTATAATTTTGGAGATCATACCGAAGTTTCATTTCATTCATTGAAGATCCAAACTGGTGCCTGAGCATGTTTCTTGCAACTGGATCTTCGATTCTTTCCATGTAGGGAAGCGGATGATGACCGAATGGAATCATATCAAGAAGAAGCAGAATGCTGTTTTTACGTTTGGATGGATTATCCAGAAGAGAAAGAAAAAGATTGTTCATGCCGTTATGATTTGATGATCTTTCCGGGAACATGGCGGAATCATAGGCCCATAGATCATTTTGTCAACCATTTGGATGATTTTTTTCTTCATGACAAAAAAAAATTAGTTGGTTTTTTAAAAGGACTTTCATAGATTTAGCTGAAAATATAAGTCTTTAAGGAACTTTTTTGAAATACTGGCTCATGAAAACCGAACCCGGAACTTTCTCCTGGGAGGATCTTCAAAAATGCAAAAAGAAAACGACGCACTGGGAAGGCGTACGAAATTATCAGGCAAGAAATTTCATGATGCATGAAATGAAAATAGGAGACGGAATCTTATTTTATCACAGCGTGGTCAAGCCAACAGCCATTATGGGAATTGCCAGGGTCAGTAAAAATGCCTATCCTGATTTCTTTGCATTTGATCCCGACAGCAATTATTATGATCCTAAAAGTTCTTTTGATAATCCGCGCTGGTTCATGGTCGACATCACATTTGAAAGGTCTTTCCGTTCTCCGCTTACTCTCGATGAAATCAAGACAATACCGGAACTGAAAGAAATGAACCTTCTTAAAAAAGGAAACCGGCTTTCCATCCAGCCGGTCAGTCAGAAGGAATGGAATAAAATTCAGAAATTGAGGCCATAATGAAATACAAAAAACATATCTTTGTCTGCACAAATGAAAGAACAGACGGAAGCAGAATTTCCTGTGGAGAAAAAAACGGCATGGATCTTGTGCAGGAATTTAAAAAAGAAATGGGTAAGTATGGACTTCAGAAATCCATGCGCGTTCAGAGATCAGGATGTTTTGACATCTGCGAAAAGGGACCTTCAGTTGTTGTATACCCTGAAGGAGTTTTTTACAGCCATGTCAAAATTGAGGATATCCCGGAGATCGTGAAAGAACATCTGCAGAATGACAGGCATGTGGAAAGACTGAAGCTGAATTTTTAAGTTCAAACAGTTTTTAATCCGAAATTTTTGAAATCTTTCTTCCGGCAAAATGCTTTGCAATATTGCGAATGAGTCCATAAATCTTATCAGGCCTGATTCCCCTTGACCGGTTTATTTCGCCAATACGAAAAATAATTTGAAGATGTTTTCTGTAAATATGAAAAGCCTTAAAATAGCTGTAATCCGGATCATATAAATTGGTTGATTCACCCAATACTCCATTTAATTCAATGATTTCAAAATCCCTACCCTTCATGAACTGCTCTGTATCACTGTAGCGGACATCAAACCGACCAATATAAAACCCCGGAAAGGTTTTTGCAATACGGTCCATCTGCCTTTCCAGATCTTTCGTTATCATATACGATCCTTCACGAAACATTGTTCCCTGGCAGTGATTCCCTGCATGGGAAAGGAGAATTTTTTGTCCCGGTCCGGGGATTCTGTGCAGTTGTTTCGCATGTCTTTTTTCAAATACGTTGTACTGCATTCGAAAACGCCTGTGAGTTCTGATAAGATGCTTCAACGAACTGATCCCGTCGCCTTCAATTACAGGAAACTTTTTATCCGTGATGGAAAAGATTTTTCCGTTTTGTTCGCCAGGATAACGATAATACAAAATCCCGACTTCAAAGGGGCCCGGATGATACTTCTGAATCTCAAAATCTTCTTCAGCGCCATCCATGTAATCTCTTAATTTTTCTGCGCTTTGAATCAAACGAAAACCTACGCCTCTTTCCGACACCTCTGGTTTTATTACTGCAGGAAAATCTATTTTTTTCTTTTCCATTTCCCGAAGGATGTTTTTGATCCATGTTTCTTTATGAAACGGAGATTTTTGATCTGAATTAAAACCATCCTTCAGAGAAACCATAATAAAAGGAGAAATAAATTCACTTTTTATCTTTGAAAGAATTTCCGATCTGGATTCGCCGACAATTCCGGAATATTCAATCCCAGGATTTGCCAGAAGATAAAGACGCAAACCGTTAAAGCGAATCGAAAGATACACTGCATAGAAAAAAAGCGGAAGGTACAATGTCCACGAAGGCCAGTATTCTCTTTGAAATAATTTCAGCATAAATATTTTCATTCTGAACCTGCCCTCTTGCGTCAGACCGGAAAAAAGAAAACTCAGGATAAAATAAAGAAAAACAAGAACCAGAAGAAATACAATCCAGCCTGAATCGAAATAAAGCAGCAATGGTTCGGTCAGTACAGGCCCAAGTAGAGCAGAAAGAATCACCAGAAGCGGTGTCCAGAGAAAAGCTGCAGCCATTGCCCAGAGCATAAAGCGCCATGCTTTTGCTCCGGCAAATCCGGCCCCCGTAAAAGTAATAAAACGGGTTCCGGGAATAAAACGGCTGAAAAAGACAGCCTTTCCTGTATTCTGACTGAACCAGTATCCCATTTGTTCTGTTTGCTTCATAATCATGCTGTTCTGAAACCATTTCATTCTTCGCAGGGGCGAAGCAAGAAGTCTTCCAAAAATCCAGAGACCCATGTCGCCGAAAAAAATCCCCAGAAAACATCCCAGAACAGCGACAAAAATATCGATTTTTTTATCCCGTACCAGAAGGCCTGATGTAATGCATGTTAAATCCTCAGATACGAAAGTCGCTGAAGTCAGCGCAGACATGGTAAGATAAGGGTTCTTCCTTGTAATATCAATTTCAAGAGGAACAATTGAGTTTTCATCCGGAATATCCTTTGATGTGCGAACAAACACTTGATTCTTTTCAACATCTCGGATAAATCCATCGATATGTGAATAAAAAATCTTCGCTCCCTCTTTATAGAATGGAAGAAAATGATTTCCGCTTTCAAGCATAACCATTCTGCTGTTTTTAATAAAACGGTGATGTTCCCTTGCAGCAAAGGCATGTACCAGAATATCATCTCTTGCATGAAGGATATAGGTTTTCGTTCGAATAGTTTGAATAAATGACGAAATTTCTCTCTGATCAGAGTCCCAGAAATTTCGGATAAAAGCATGACGAAAGCTCCGGCTTCCCATGAAGCCGAAATGAGGGATCATTTCAGGGAGAACGACAACAGCAGCATAACCGAATGCATACTTAATATGTTCAAGGTAATAATCTCCGCTTCCTTCTGTTTCCTGCATTCCGATCCCGCCGTAGATGAAAAGAGATCGGACTCGTTCTGGATGCATTCTGGCCATATACAGTGCAATACCGCTTCCGAACGAATATGAAACAATATGAAATTGATCAATACCGAGAACATTCATTAATTCAATCATGATTTCAGCATTGGATTTCAGTCCGTAATCTCCAGTCCATTTTGAGGAACTGCCGTAACCGGGAAGATCGGGAACGATGATGCGGTGGTGACTGAAATGAGGAATCAAAAGCGAAAAATTGTCAGCGGACCCGGGGCTTCCATGAAGAAAAAGGATTGCATGGCCGTTACCACGATCGACAAAAGAAATCCGCATCCTCTCGTTTTTATTTTGAACCAAGACTGCTCTTCGATTCTGCATTTTATTTTTTAAAATCTGAAAGCTGTGTTCTGCGAATTCATACTCAAAAATATTTGAAAATAAAAGGAGAATCAGATACGCATTAAAAACAATCAGGATCCTGCGGCCTGGCCTTTTAATTTTAATCCAGTCCAAAGTCGTTCCGCCTTAAGAGCGCTCCAGACTGAGTACATCCGGAATTTGATTTTCTGGCGGCATATGGTAAATAAATTTAATTCTACTTTTGTTAATTTCAATAACGGAACGGCTGACGGTCATAGCACTGCTTCGTTCCATAAAAATACTTGTATCAAGATTCCTATCATCTCTCTGCATATGAAAAGAATCCTGGACTTCTGCAAAGTTTTCAGAAAAATCAAAACGGCGGAAGAACTGCATGAATAAATTATGCCTGGGTTTATAAACATAAGAGTCCCCAAGCCCGGACGATGTATAAAAAAGAGGTTCGCCGCTCCACAGGAACTCATCGCCAAGAAATATCCTTCCATTCCATGTATGACTTCCGAAAATCATCTGATTCACATCAAGATACAGAAGACGGAAAGGAGGAAAATCAGTCATATTGAAAGTCTGTAATTTTTCTTTTGAATCTGTTAGGCTGAAACTTCCAAGCAGAAAACTTACAATTAAACCCCGGCTTTTTTGCCCGGGATTTGGTCTGTAATTTTCCATATTTTTCTCATTGAGATTGAGGAGTGAAAAAAATAAACCTGCAGAATTAACGCCAATCCAGCTGCCTTTCGATTTTGAATCAACAGGCATAATATATCTCAAATCTCCAGCACTATAAATTTCAGGTCTTCTGGCCCCCGGTCTGTTTTTCAGCTCATCCCGGTTAAAGCAGATTCTGATAGTTTTTGAAAGGTTACGATCAGACTGAACAGAAATTGCAGTAAAGGTGCACACAAAATTATACTTTAAATCCGTTCCATGTATTCTATGGTTGAAGGTGCATATCCGAAATATTTAGGGACTGCAAGATTTTTTTCTTTCAGAATGGCTGCAATTACAGCATTGTGATGAATGATATGACTGATTAAAAATAACAGTTCTCTTCCGGCGGATGAAACAAAAGAAACAGAATGCCCCGGCAGAAGCATACTTTTGATATTGACTCTGTCAGATTCCTGAAATGAAAGCAAATTCAGTCTTAATATAAAATTCTCAATTTCTTCAATGGCATCTTCCCGGAAATTTTCAATCGCCCCTCCCCTTTCTCTTTGATCATAATTAATATCTGTGCAGCTTGCAACGCTTTCTATAAAAATTTTAATATGATCCAGAATATGACGAATATGAGTTCCTATACTGCTTTGAAAAACTTCAGAATGAACTTCAGAGTAATCTTCATCTTCAAGTCCGGACAAAATACCTTTCAATTCGTCAAGCAGAGAACACAGAGCATTGCAGGAATTTAGTTTCATAAGATCACCTTCATTAAATACCTCAACTTTCATAAAATATGGAAATAAAAAACTGTTTATTGAGTTCATCTAATTGTTCGTTTTTCCTGAAAAAACGGTTTCTATGCAAGAAATTATTTTTATTGATTTATTTTTTTCACTTGAAATGATTCGGCATCGGTCTATAAAGTAGATGCAATCATTTTCAAAAATTGATTCAGAAAAATGCTTCTGACAAATTTTTGCGTAGAGGGTTTTTTATTTTCAAAAATCGCTCCTTTACAAATCAAAGGAAAATAGCAGATATTTTAAAACATCAAACCGATACCTCTCTTTTTTTCATCTCATGACCATAAAATTCAGCAGAAATCAGTTTTTAGTCTATTCAATGGCCTCTGTTTCTGGGATCCTCTACGGAAAGCCTGTAAAAATCCCGGAAAGAAAAATTCCGTCTTCAGGTGAACGAATTCCTGTCATGGGTATGGGGACCTGGAGAACTTTTGATGTAGATTTAAATCCATCGGCAAGAAAACGCCTGTCATCTGTTCTGGAAATTTTTCATGATTTGGGCGGGAGAATGATTGATTCCTCCCCCATGTATGGAAGATCGGAAACAGTGATCGGACAGCTGACTGGAAATCAAAAGCGTGGCTATTTTTATGCAACAAAGGTCTGGGTATCGGGTGAACAGAATGGAATCAACCAGATGAAGCAGTCCTTCCAGAAAATGAAAGTAAAAAAGATTGACCTTTTCCAAATCCATAACCTGCTGGATTGGAAAACTCATCTAAAAACTTTGAATAGCTGGAAAGATTCAGGTAAAATCCGATATACTGGCATAACCCACTATGTACCATCTGCATTCCCTGAAATAATAAAAATCATAGAAACACAGGATATTGATTTTATTCAAATTCCTTATTCAGTGTTTACAGATGATGCGGAAAATTATATTTTACCTGCAGCGGAAAATACCGGTACTGCAGTAATCGTAAACCGGCCTTTTGAAGGAGGTTCAGCCTTCCGTAGGTTATCAAAACATCCCCTTCCTCCGATTGCATCAGAAATCGGCGCATCTTCCTGGGCACAGCTTTTGCTTAAATTTATCCTTGCCAACCCTTCTGTGACATGCATTATTCCAGCAACAGGGAATCCTGTTCACATGAAAGAAAATATGCTGGCTGCCTTTGGAATCATTCCTGATAAAAATCAAAAAAAGTTAATTAAAAAAGCAGTAATTTCTCTTTAAATTTTAACGAAACACCGACAGAATAAAACTGAATTCCAGCGTAAGGAAGAAAAGATGGAGAATTACTCCGGATTAATAAAAAAAACCTTGACTGATGCAATTCTCAATTAATATATATTGAGATAATAAAAAATTTTATTACAGATATCATTCTGTAATAATTTCAATCAATGGTTATTCTGATCAGCCAATTATGCAGGCTGATATATTTAGAGAGGATCTATGAAACAGATAAAATTAATTTTGATGTTACTGATTGCCATTACTTTACTTTATTGTTCTTCAAAGATCAGAGTAGAATATCCCGTTTTTCCCAATTCGAAAGAAGGCAGACTGCTGAAAAAGTTCATCAGCGATAGACGAAACGTTGCTGTTGTTGTGGAAAAAAAAGAACAAACCTACTGGTCAAACTTTCTTGAATCAACCAATACTTCTTTTATCGATCTAATTCCTGAAAAAGTTTTTTCAGCATTTGACGAAGGCGGATATTATAAAATGCTTGATACAAGCAAAAGGGAAGATATCTTAAAAGAACAGGTTTTTTCAGAAGCAGGTCTCACGACTTCCAGTATTGAAATCGGACAGCTTCTTGGAACGGAACTGCTGCTTTTTATTAAATTTGAAAGACCGGTAACAGAATGCGGTATTGAAGGAAAGGTAAATAAGGTTTCCTGCGGTGTTTCTACAGGTCTTGCCATAGGAAATTTAGCTTCGAAAAATTCAGGAGAATTTTCAAGAGTTGGATCCGGAGTAACTGCGGCCGTTGCCTGCCAGGAAGTACCGACAGGCGTTCGCATTGTTAAAGTCCCTCTGGTAGGCACACTGGTCAATCCTGAAACAGGACAGACTCTTAAAGCAGTATCGCTTGGAGAAGAATCGTCCGGGAAAAGCTATTCTTCAGCCGGAAACAGATCCTGTCCTGCAATCCTTACTGCATTTGACGAAGCTCTTCAAAAATCAGTAAACTCACTCAAAAAGAAACTCGTACCGAAGATGAAAACGGCAAAGATTAAAATTATACGAAAAGATGCAAATAATGATGTTGCATTTCTCCTGAATGAAGGATATCTTGAAATCAAAGGTGAAACGCCAAATTTCCGAAAAGCATCGGAATACTGGGAAAAAGCCCTCCGGGTTGATCCCTCAAGCGAAGGAGCCAATGCCAATATGGGCTCCTACTATTTTGCTACAGGCGATTTTGAAAATGCAGTCATTCATTATGAAAAAGCAATGCGTGCAAAAAAAGCCGATAGAAATTACTGGCGGGAGCAGAGAAAAAGGGTCGATGCAAATATGAATCAGGATCAGTAATAAAATCCCTATTCACACGGAAAAGAACTTTCATGCATCAATCATTAAGACTGCAAATCATATGTAAAATCTCTTTAAAAATTTTTTTTAAATGTATTTCAATCATTTGCATCCTTGCTGCCTTTATTCTTTCCTGCTACGGGAACAGGCTTTCAGATGATGACTGCAGCAAGCTTCTAATTC
>JAOUOA010000359.1 GCA_029880625.1 Spirochaetia bacterium | reverse complement strand
CCTTTTGTTCATTTTTTAAGAGAAAGAGAATCTGTAAATGATCTTCTTGAATCCATATGCGGCGCAAGACTGACTTATAATTACGTCTGGATCGGCGGAGTCAGTCATGATCTGCCGGAGGGCTTTACAGAACGTGCTCTTGAGTATCTGGATCATTTTGACAGGGTTCTTGGCGAATTAAACCGTCTTCTTTCAAAAAATACAATTTTTATCAACCGATTGAAAGGAGTCGGGATTATTGACCGGGAGCTGGCTGTAAACTGCGGTCTGGTCGGACCTAATTTAAGGGCAAGCGGAATTCAAAGCGATATCAGAAGAGATGAACCGTATTCAGTCTACAATGAACTGGAATTTGATATCCCTGCAGGACAGGGGTTTGCCGGTTTCAAAGGGGATTCGTATGACCGATTTTACTGCAGGATGCTTGAAATGGAGCAATCTTCGCGGATCCTTCGTCAGGCTTTAAAGATGATTCCAAACGAGGGAGAGATCCGTGCAAAACTGCCGAGAGTTTTTAAGCCCCGCCCAGGAGAGTCGGTTGCCAGAGTCGAATCTTCAAGGGGCAGCATGATGTATTATATTTTGTCAGATGGAACCATTCGGCCAGTCAGAGTAAAAATTCGCACAGGCTCTTTTCATGCCATGACGGTTCTTGAAAAGCTGGCGCCCGGCATGATGATTTCAGATTTTATCTCATTATTTGCAAGTCTGGATGTAGATGCTCCGGAAATTGACCGCTGATCTCTCAAAATTTTCAATTTTGATTTGAAGAGTTTTGCTGAGAAGATCCAGAAAATTCTGTATATCAATGGGTTTTGTTATGTAATCAACAAATCCTGCGTTCTTTCCTTTATCAATATCGCCACTCATTGCATTGGCGCTGATTGCAATAACAGGAATGCTGGAAGTTGTATCGTTTTCACGGAGCCTTTTTAAAACTTCATATCCGTCCATACCTGGAAGGTTAATATCAAGAAGGATTAAATCAGGTGACTTGCTGGTTGCAAGTTCCAGTCCAAGTCCCGGATTGGGCGCTGAAAGCATTTCTACCTGAGAGATCCGAGCAAGAACATGTTCGATCAATAAAAGGTTAGTCGGATTATCTTCTATATATAAAACCTTTTTAACATCTGACATAAATATTTCTCCGTTTGATTTTCCATTTTGAAAAGCATTCACATGACAGGCGCTTTCTGATCCTGAGGGAAGTTCGATCCAGAAGGTACTTCCCGTATTGATTTTAGAATCAAAACCAATGCTGCCCTTCATTAAAATAATTAATTTTTGTGCAATAACAAGTCCAATTCCAGCTCCAGGCACAATATTCTGCTCACTTTCAACCCTGTTGAACGGCTTAAAAATGCTGTCTTTTTTATCATCATCGATTCCAATTCCAGTATCATGAATCAGAACCTTTACTTTAGAATCTGACGATTTTTCACAGAAAATTGTTACTTTACCGGACTCAATATTATATTTTACAGCATTGGAAAGTAAATTTAAAATTACCTGCCTGAGTCGAATTTTATCTGCCAGAACAGCTGTATGGATATTATCTTTATGATCAAGTATTATTTCAATCCCATTTTTATCTGCTATGGGAGTCATCAACATGATGCAGTCTTCAAGCAATTGCCCCAGATTGACATCTTCAATATGTATTGAAGTTTCTCCAGCCTCAATTTTTGATAAATCCAGTAAATCATTGATTAGTTCCAGAAGGTGTTTCCCGGACTTATAAATCTCCTTTGTAAAAGTCATGGATTGTTCATCCAGTTTACAGGTTAATTCCATCATCTGGGCAAATCCAAGCACTGCATTCAGGGGTGTTCGTAATTCGTGGCTCATACAGGAGAGAAATTCTGATTTAGCCTGGTTTGCTTTTTCTGCATCTTCTTTTGCTCTGATCAGTTCGTTTTCCACCAGTTTTCGTTCTGAAATATCCCAGGAATAGCCGATAAATCCTTCAAAATTTCCATAGTCTGAAAAACGGGGAATTCCAATATCTGCAATCGTAGCCCATGTTCCGTCGCTTTTTCTCAGCTCATATTCTGTTTCAAACTTTTCTCTTGTGATATGAGCCCGGTTTCTTTTTTCAAGATAAGCGACTCTGTCTTTTTCATGGAGGTGATCTGTCCAGGTTAGATTGATTTCAGATTCCAGATCTTTTCCTGTATATTCAAGCCAGCGTTTATTGAACCAGGAAGGATTTCCTTCTGCATCTGTCATCCAGATCAGTGCGGGAGAATCATTTGCCATGCGCCTGAAACGTTCTTCGCTTTCTTTCAGACGCATGGTGCGTTCCGCTACAATCTTTTCAAGGTTGAAGCGGTGCTTTTCCAGTTCGCTCTCGCTTTCTTTTATTCCCGTAATATCCTTCGCAACTGCATAGATGACTTTCTGCTCGGAAAGGCTGACTGTATTCCACATCAGCCATTTATAATGGCCGATTTTTGTCTTATAACGATTTATAAAATCGATCGATGTGTTGTCATTGGACCGCAGTTTCAGCATAACATCCAGAATTTTTCCTTTATCGTCAGGATGGATATTATTGAAAACCCTGGATGATTTGAGTTCTTCTGTTGAGTAGCCGAGAATTGTTTCCCATGCTGAATTCAGTTCAAGAAAATTTCCATCAAGATCTAAAATACAGAGCATATCGCTGGTAAGCTGGAAAAAGCTTTCTTTTTGAATTTCTGCATTGATCTGTCTGGTAAGATCAATCCCAGTAATTATGGTGCTTCCCTGACTCTGTTGATCATTTTCAACTAGCGATACTGTCCAGGATACATAAATTTTTTCATGATTCTTCTTTATCCAGAAGTCGGAGCGGTGAATTACATTTTCTTCCTGCAGAATGTCCTGAAAAATATTTTCTTTTCCCAGGTTTTTATTGTCGATTAAAAATTCTCCGGGAGATTTTCCCAGAACTTCGTTTTCAGTGTAACCTGTGATCTGTTCGCAAAAATGATTGAATCGGATAATTTTTCCATTTTCATCCAGAATAATGATAAAAACACCAGAAGTATCAAGAATGGTTTTTGCGATTATATTTTCTTGATGGAAAGAATCCCATGCAGAAATATTGAGAGTGCCGTTCCACAGGATGCTTCCATCACTTCGTTTCTGTGGAAACGCAATGCACCTTAAAGATAACTTTGAACTGTTTTTATGTTCCACTGAAGAAAGAGTTTGATCAAATCGATCCAGATTTAATGAAGATTTTTTAAAAGCTTCATTAAATCTGTTCGTTTCATCAACGGACAGATTCTTAAAAAATTTTGAAGGTTTCAAGCAGGGAGATGTCTCAAAAATATCTGGAACGACCAGTCCGCCATCAGGAAAATTAATATCATAAAAACCGTCAGTTGATTTTACAATTTGAAATAGAATCATTTGTTCAGAAACATCTCCATGCCTGATGTTGGAAAAATCCGGAATTTTTTCGTTTCGAATCAGCCTGATATGTTGATCTGCTTTAAGTAAAGAGTTGATTTTCATGGCTTTAACCCGCATTAAAGTGGAAAGCTGTAACTGAACATACGGGCTTTCTCATCTATATGAAACAGACGCATGATTTTTTTGAATCCTTCTAAATTGGACTTAAAAAATGTTTTCAAATGAAAAATAAAATCTGTTTTAGAGGCGGTTTCAGGGCGGCATTCGGTCAGATTTTCAAGTTTGATAATATTGAAATCAGATCTTTTTAATTTTGAGGTCTTGTATAAGGGAATCGAGTATGGATCGGAACGATAGAAAGTCCTCTGTAAAATTTTCAACGGAGTTAGTTAAATTTCTTTACGGTAAATGTTTTAAGCCAAATAAGCGCTTCTTTTTCATCTCGAAAAAGTTTTTTGGGTATGTGTTTTTTTTTAATAATGTCAAAAAACATAAAAATTAAATT
>JAOUOA010000358.1 GCA_029880625.1 Spirochaetia bacterium | reverse complement strand
TAAAATTTATGTTTCTAAGATTACTGAAAAATTCTTTTCTACCGATTTTGATTTTTTTTGTTTTAACTTCTGTCATTTCTGCTGAAAAAAAGGAAGAAAAAAAAGAAATTGTACTCATCAATAAAACGAAAGCAGGGACGGGTGCTACAGAGGAGCAGGCAGCTAAGGTATACGAAGCTTTTCTTTCTGTAATGAAAAATCTTGAATCAGTAGAAGTAAGAACCAGTTCCGTTTGTAGCGAACCATGCAATAAGCCGAATTTTATTATTTCAACAGAACTCAGGATTCAGGAACCGTTTATTGCAGTTTATTTTCGTATTTTAAACCGTAAAAAAGGTCTTGCAGGAAATGTACAGCGTATCCGCATGAAAGATGCAAAACTGAAGGATATTCTCAAGCAGCTTACTCCTGAAAATGTACTTCCTCTTTTTGATTTTATTGACAAAGGCGCTTATTCCAAATCAAAGATTATTAAAGAATAATCTTTCCAAAAAAAAATCGTATTTAGTTCCCAATTTCTAATCCTGTTTTATGGATTCCTTAGTTTTTATGAGTGCGGATCCGGGGTTTATATTGCTGCATCAATTATTCTGTAGTTTTTTTCTGAATTCCGGGTCTGCATGCCTTTGCGAAAGGGTTGAATTTAAACAGTAAAAATTTTGTTTGCGAGAAAATTACTTTGCATTCGTAAAAATTTTTTCTGATAGAATCCACACGGCAATGGGAAGCGGAATGATCGGTACGATATGCCAGACAAGCGTATGCAGGGGTTCTGCATGAGGACACATAGCAGACGTCATAAGTTCTGCAATGGAAAGAGAGGCTGTGACAGCATAAAAGCCTGCAAGATGTTTATCCAGCGTATAGCCGGTTCGCAGCATTAGAATAATAATAAAAAATGGAATGATAAAGTAAATATAGGTATTTGCCATGCATCCTGTATGAGGATGCCCAGAATACATGTGCATCAAATGTTCGAAAACAGATTCCTCGAGAAAAAATACCATAACGATGGTTCGTGCAATCCAAATAAAAAAAACTGCAGAAATCAGATATTTCAGAATTGGATTCATAAGAACCGGGCTGTTCAGAACGAAAGCAAGAAATCCCAGAATCAGCGTCGTTGCAAATAAAAGGAAAAACCCGGTTAGATCTCTATTCAGCTGAAATGGATGTCCAAAAAAATATGACACTGCCGGATACGTAAAAAGAATCAGCGCCGATGTAAGAAGCAGCCAGATTGCAAACCTTACCGGCGGATGCTGCATGGGTTTTACGGGCTTTCCGTCCCTGGCAAGAAGATCAATTAATTTTTCTGTTTTCATGATTCTTTCTCTATTTCCTTTTTCAGTTTTTTGTAAGCCCTGTGTGCAGCAACTTTCACTGCAGAAACAGACATTTCCATTAGGGTTGCTGTTTCTTTTACGCTCAGTCCTTCTAGTTTCATGTATTTCAGGATCCGGGCCTGTTTCTGTGAAACCTTTCCAAGAAGACTTTCTATCTGTTCATTCGTTTCCAGACGGATCTGGGTTTCATCGTTCCATGCAAAATCCGTATCTTCCTGATCGGTTTCACGGGATGATTGCCGGTTTTTTTGTCTGTAATAATCAATAATTTTATGATTTGCTATAGCGGACATCCAGGGACGGAACGGCCTGCCTGGGGTGTACGAGTGTCTGGCATTATGAATTGCGATGAGGATGTTCTGGAGAATGTCTTCCCGATCTTCCTCATTTGCAATTTTTTTTATTAAAAGAGGTTTCAGTTCAATCTGAATTTGAGAAAGGAGCTGTTTGTAGGCATTTTGATTTCCTTTCTGGGATTGATCCATCAGGGATGAAAGAGGGTCTTTTTCAGCTTCTTGATCTGGCATGGATTTCCCGGTTGCGGAAATAGAAAATATATGCGGATATTTGAAAAGAAAAAATTTTAATGATCTCAAAAAAGGCACATAGTAAAAAACAAATAAAAATGATTTACAGGAGAAAAAAAATAAAATATGTAACTTTTTCGAAACAGAAAATGTATATATAACCATAACTGATGAAAGGGACCGGCTTTGCAGGATTATGAGGGTTTGCAAAACTTTATTTTAAAAGAGATTCAGTAGAAAATTAAATTAAATTTTATCGGTCGCCGGATCAATCTAAAACATGTATCTTAATGAACATTCATCACAGGAGTTTAAAATGAAAAAACTTTTATTTCCAATAATTTTCTTTATGTCCCTGTCTCTGCAGGCTTCAGAATATCAACTGGATTCTTCTCACAGCCGAATGGGATTTAAAATCTCGCATCTTGTTGTATCTTCCGTTTACGGCAGTTTTGAAACTTTTTCAGGAAGTTTTCAATTTAATGAAAATAAAAAGAGTCTTTCAAATTTTTCCATAACCATCAGCCCTGCCTCAATCAATACATCGGATGCTAAAAGAGACAAGCATCTGCGTGGAGAAGATTTTTTTGATGTGAAAAAATATCCAGAGATAAAATTTGAATCTTCAGAGGTGATTCGTGCAAAAAAAGGAGGAGCAAAGTTAAAAGGAAAGCTTACCCTGCACGGTGTTACAAAAGAAGTCACTCTGAAAGTAAAGTATAAAGGCATCAGAAAAGATCCCTGGGGGAACCGCCATCTTGCTCTTGAAGTCAATGGAAGAATCCATAGAAAAGACTTCGGACTGGACTGGAATAAAAAACTGGATGAAGGAGGCGTTCTGATCGGAGATGAAGTGGAAATCTTGGTAGAAGTCCAGGGAATTGAACAGTAACGGATTTATAATAAATCAATCATAAATCATCAGGAGAAAAAAATGAACAAAACTACTAATTTTCTTGTAACAGCTGCTGTTGCAGGCATCTTATCTGCCGGCGCATCGGATGTTCTGAATGCAAAGCCAGCAAAAGGCGCAAAAGGCGAATGCCACGGCATTAACAGCTGCAAGGGAAAGGGCGAATGCGGAGGAAAAGGATATTCCTGCGCCGGAAATAATTCCTGCAAGGGCAAGGGATGGATTTCCATGACCGAAACAGAATGCAAGGAAAAAGGAGGCGAATTCAAGCCTTCCAGCATGGATATGTAATGCAGAAAAATCTTTCCGGATTCGGCATAGGGCTTCGCAGAGAACATTATACGCATATTCTTGAAAAAAAACCAGTTCGTGCGGAATGGTTTGAAGCGATTTCCGAGAATTATATGGATTCTTTCGGAAGGCCTCTCTATGTTCTTGAAAAAGTCCGGGAAGAGTTTCCCGTGGCGCTCCACGGAGTTTCTATGTCCGTTGCTTCGGCTGACGGCGTTTCAGAAGCATATCTGAAACGTCTTAAGTCGCTTGTTTCCAGGATTGATCCGTTTATTGTATCGGATCATCTCTGCTGGAATCATGTGGACAATAAAAATCATCATGACCTTCTTCCTTTTCCTCTTACAGAAGAGTCGCTTCGCATTGTTTCTGAAAATGTACAAAAGGCTCAGGATATTCTTCAGCGAAAAATATTAATTGAAAATGTTTCAGCCTATCTTTCTTTTCCGGAATCCAAAATTTCCGAGTGGGACTTTTTAAATGAACTTGCCTGCCGAACTGGATGCGGCCTTCTTCTTGACGTGAATAATGTGTATGTCTCCGCAGTCAATCTTGGATATGATGCCCAAACGTTCCTTGATGCGGTACCGGAAAAACATATAGGACAGATTCATCTTGCGGGATTTTCCGATATGGGAGATTTCCTTTTTGATACGCATTCCCGCCCTGTCTGGAAAGAAGTCTGGGATCTTTATGAATCTATCTGCGGGAAAATCCAGAATGTACCGGTACTGATTGAATGGGATGAGGATATTCCGGATCTGTCCACAGTCGAAGAAGAAGCATTGAAAGCAAAAAAAATCCGGGAAACATATGCTATATCTGCTTCAAATG
>JAOUOA010000357.1 GCA_029880625.1 Spirochaetia bacterium | reverse complement strand
ATTGATTAAAATCAAGCCTGCATTTTCCGGAGTCAGAACCGGTTCATATCCGTTTTCTCCAAGGATGCTTTTGACAATGCCGGAATCATATTCATTCATCTGGCACCCGTAGGTTTCTATATAAACAGTATTTTTTTTCATTTACCCTGCATGCGCTTTTTCAAAACTGTTTCATAAGAATCAGAAAATCCATAAAACAGATTTCAGAAAACCTGAAATGAATCAGGAAATCTCCTGTTTGAGTTTGTGATTTTTTCAGAACAGCACTTTATGCAAATATTTAAAAGAGCAGGATTCTTGAAAACTGATTAATTTTACAGAAAGAAGCTTCACGAATCAGATTCGGAGCCCCTTTCATGGAAAGTATAAGGAAATTCTGCAATCAATTCAATTTGGAATTGTACCGGAATTTGTAAAAATGCCGGATTCAGTTTGTGAAAAAGAATAGATGCTTTTTATATTAAAATTAATTTCAGGAAGCATTTGAATTTTAACGAAAGGACGTTTTCATGCCAAAAAAAAAGAAAATCTTAAAAGATTTAACAGAAGATGAAATAGAATATTATTTTACATTTTTAAACGAAGAAATTACAGAATATGACTGCGGAGAGCTCTGCAAAGGAAACAATAAGGGCATTCCTTACTGCTGCACGGCCGAACATGCCGTTCCCCTGCTCTATAAATCCGAGTTTTCGTTTTTAAAAAAACAGGGAGATCTCTGGCATAAGTGGGTTCCTAAAACAAAAGCCGATAAAAAAATCGAAGAAACAGCGGGGGACGATCAGGTATTCTGCGAATGCAAAGGTGTTCAGCATTGTGTAAGAAACCAGAGAAGCGTTTCCTGCCGTACCTTCCCCCTTGAACCGTATCTGGACAGAAGGGGCGCCTTTATCGGGCTTACTTTCCTGGATGATTTTACCGAAAAAGATCCCGACACAAAAAAAATAAAATGTCCTCTTACAAAAAAACCGGGCGATATCCGCCAGCAGTTTATTGATTCGCACTATACATTCTGGGAAAAGCTTCTGCTTCGCAGTGAAGATGAAAGAGAAACCTATCTGGACAGTTCAAAGGATCTCAGAAAAAACAAGAAAAAGAAAGGGAAAAATTTCACAGTGCTCTTTCCATCGCATTTGAAGGATTTAAAATCTGTGAAAGAATATATTTACTGAAGCGATGTTTAAAACCCGAGAGAGGGACGCCCGACAATCAGGATTTATCAGATTGATGCCGGCTAATCACCCTGATGAAAAATGATGCCATATCCGAATGAAAGCGTATATTTCAAATAATTTTCCAGACTTAAAATATGATATAAAATATTTTCAGTCTGGATTTTAGCACAATCATAACTACAGAATTTTTTCTTTTGCTTTATACAATCTGTATAAATAATACAAGAAAAGAAAAAAGAAAATAAAATCACCAACGATAATTATAAACACAATTGAATCAGCAAGTTCGGATAAATATAAATTTAATAATGAAATCGCAAAACCTACTTTGCCAATTGCCCCAAGAACCACAATACCGGTGTGCTTGAGCGGATTAAAAGCAACGATTAGATAACCAAAAAAATATGTAAACGTGGTTCCCCAGGCACCCTTGTAGATTGCATAAAAAAGAGGATCATTTAAGTCCCTGTTAAACAATCCGTTAAAAGTATAAGCTGTATTAAAATACCCAAAAATTGCACCCAATAAGTTCCATAAAGCAGATGCTATAAAAATAATTCTAAAAATCGTTATGTCATTTTTTTGCATTGTAAATCCTTAAATAATATAATTATATTTGATCAATACAAAGTCTATCGATAATTTTAAAAACTAAAACCCCAAACGTATTTTATTAAAGTTTATAGAAATAATTCTTTAATTATAATGACAGGCAACTATCGAGTTTCGATAAACATTAATTTCTATAAAGTATGAAAACAGCCAAATATTCAGAGTTATTTAGATATCGTTCCGTGTATAGCAATCTGTAATCTTGCAGAAGCCGAAGGCGGAACGGATTCGTGCCCCTAACGGGCGTAAAGCAAGATTAGACCTCTGCCCGCCAAAGGATTCGGGCCCGGGAGAAGATTAAATCTGTTCGTGAATCTGTTTTAAGATGGTATGGGCATACTGAAGAGTATGGATATCATCTTCATTGGCTACAATGGGCTTCTGTTCGCCCTTGATGCATTTAAAGAAATGCTGATGTTCCTGCTTTAGTGGATTGTCTTTGTGAATATAAATTTTTTCAACAAAAGATTCCTGTTTGTAGCGCATTTCTTCTTTTGTCATATGCGAAGCGCTTGATGCCTGACGGTGGATGTCAATATCCTGTGCATTAAAATCAAGAACGATATATGCTTTTTCCTGTGAGATATTCAATCTTCTGATTTTACTCTGTGTAACGCGCGAAGAAGTCAGAGTGGCGACCGTTCCGTTTTCAAATATTAAATTTGCAACCGCGACATCTTCATGTTTGCTGAAAACCCTCTGACCATGCGCACAGACAGATTTTATTTTGGAACCGACAAGATTGATTATAATATCAAGATCATGGATCATTAAATCAAGGACAACGCCGACATCGGAAATCCTTGGACTGAAGGGAGCAAGCCGCCGGGATTCAATGAGAAAGGGTTTTTCAACAACCTTACCCAGTTCAAGAACAGCTCCGTTAAATCTTTCAACATGCCCAACCTGCAAAATTAAGTTCTGTTTTTTCGCCAGATCAACCAGTTCCCTGGCCTGATCTACGGTTTCCGTCATCGGCTTTTCAACAAGAACATGCTTTTTTTTATTCAGAGCTGCTTTGGCAACTTCATAATGAAGAACAGTCGGAACAGCAATGATCACTGCATCCACATCATCCATAAGTTTTTCATAATTATCGTAGGATTTTACTCCAAACCTGTTTGAAATTTCAGATCCTCTTGCAGGATCATTATCATAAATTCCGATTACATCACATTCTTCTGTTAAACCGGTGCTGACATTGACATGGTACAGACCCATGTGGCCGGTTCCAATTAATCCAACTTTTACTTTTGACATCTTTATTTATCCAACCGTTTTTGAAAATACTCTGGCTTTTGCCTCATCCCCATCAATTTCTTTACCCAGTTCTTCGACAAGTCCTTTTGCTTTTTTACTGATTTTCTTAGGTATAATTACCTGGATCAGGACATGCTGGTCACCCTTACCAAATCCGCCCATATAAGGCATTCCACGGCCTTTTAATCTGAAGATCTGTCCACTCTCAGTTCCAGCTGGAATTTTCATTTTCACATTTTTGCCTTCAATGGTGGGAATATCGATATCTCCGCCCAGTATGGCAGTTGTAATGGGAATTCCAACCTGTACTACAAGATCATTTCCTTCCCGATTGAAAATTTCATGACGTTTTATATGAGTCACCACATATAGATTTCCATGAGGTCCGCCATGGGGTCCTGCTTCTCCTTCCCCTGTAACTTTGAGACGGCTGCCTGATTCAACGCCTGCTGGAATTTTAATATTTAAAGTTCGTTTTTTCTCTACCAGGCCAGAACCAGAACAGGACTTACATGGATTTTTAATTGTAGATCCTGATCCTTTGCATTGCGGACAGGTTGTGGTCACAGAGAAAAATCCCTGGGTTCGTCTTACATGTCCCATTCCCTGACAGAGAGAACAGGTTGTGGAACCGGAACCTTTCTGAGCTCCGGTGCCGCCGCAGTCATCACAGGTTTCCTGACGAGGAATTTCGATTTTAATTTCTTTTCCAGATGCGGCATCTTCCAGTGATATTTCCACATTATAACGCAGGTCCGAACCTCGTCGCGCTCCGCCTCCTCTTTGTCCTCCACCGCCGCCAAAGCCACCGCCGCCACCGAAAAATTCTGAAAAGACATCTCCCAGATCGCCGAAAATATCTGAAAAAT
>JAOUOA010000356.1 GCA_029880625.1 Spirochaetia bacterium | reverse complement strand
ATCAAAAAAGCAGCTTCCATCTCTGAATAAGCCGCCGCTGGAACCCTTTTCCTTGCTTCGCCCACTGTTCGCAAATACGGTATTGATGCAATTACGATTTCACGGACGCTTATCGGGTCTCCTGAAATTCCTTACAAACCTTCCCGGAAGGAGGCGCATCGGATGAATGTGCAATCTTTGTTTGCACTGCTGTGATGGCGGCAAGCCGTTTGTATTTTACTCCAGCCCGTCTTCGCGAATCCAATGCTGCATCCAGATGCTTCAGTGAAGTTGCCCAGTATTTTTTAGCACGTAAGGTTTCTGCATCATCACACATCGTTGAAACAAGTGTAACGGTATCCCCCTTAACATTCCACGATTTCTTTTTGATATCAGACATCTTACTTACACCGGGAACAAAAGGGTTGATGATTTTTATCATTCGTGCGATTGATCCCTCGCTCAAAACGGAACCACTTTCCCTGCCGCATGCTGATTTAATTCGATAATTCTCGCAGGCATCCCGGACCTGCTTCGAACGTGAGGCAATTTCATCTGCGCCCCGCTCCATAAGAATACGCGCAGCCTCGTCATGATTGTAGAGCATTGTAATATAAAGCGGCGTTCCCCCGGCGCTATTCTCTGCATTAACATCAGCGCCGGCGTTGATCAGCATTTTGAGAATCTCCAAATCACCCAAAACGCAAGCATTCATCAGGGCCGTCCAGCCTTCAAAGCCTTTCTGCCGTGACCGGACATTCGGATCGACCCCCGCGTCAATCATAAGACGGGTCAGCGGCCTCCATGGATGGGATCTCCATCTCGTGCTATTCATAAGTGGAGAGGTCCCGTCATTCGCGATTACCCGCGCCGAAGCTCCCGCAGACAAAAGCAACCTGACCATATCAAGATTTCCATAATATGTTGCTCGAAGAAGAGCTGTAGTGCCTTCCATATCACGCTCGTCTACTTTTGCTCCTGAACCGATAAGCATTCGGGCAATATCCAGCCGTCCCGAACTGGCCGCATTCAAGAGCGGCGTGGTTCCAGATTTGTTCTTTACGTTTACATCGGCGCCGGATTGAATCAATATATCCACGATTTGGATTTGAGCACCCCATCCGAAGGTAGCGTTGTGAAGAGGCGCCGCACCCTCTTCATTTCGCATGTTTACATCGGCGCCAGCCTTGATCAGCATGTCTAAAATCTGTATATGTTCTCTTTTATAAGCTGCTGCATTATGCAGAGGCGTAAGGCCTTTTCGGGTCTGAAAATTCACTTCCGCTCCCGCCTGGAGAAGCATGCGAACCGTGTCCGGATGACCGTTTGCGCATGCATAAAACAAAGGAGTCAAACCATGTTTGTCGACACTGTTGGGGTTTTCCCCGATCAGGAGTAAAATCTCCAGCTTCCGGGTATCCCCTGCGGAGGAAATCTCATGAATGGACGCGCACTCTGTGAAAAAAGAAATTGAGCACATGAAGACAAGGGTTCTAATATATGCGGATAGTTTCATTGTTCAATTTCCTTCACTTTCCAGGAACCAACTTTGATACTATCTCGACGAATCTTATTTTACGCCAGTTAAATTTTAATAAAAATTATTTTTTTAATCCCGCTGCGGTTTCCATTTTAACGGGAGGCTGTATAAACAGGAAGAAAAAAAAGCTGCCTTATACATAACCGAACATCCAGTGCGGAAGTTTCATGTGATATAGCTGGGAGGTAAATACATCTGAATATCTGAGAGGCATGGGCAGCGGATGCTGCAGTCTCTTTCTGATATTCTTTGCGTAAGCTTTATACCGCAGTGAGGACAGTTCTTGGACTAACAGAGATCCAGTATTCTTTCTATTATCTCTGTGTGATATTCTATATTCCTGGGATATGTCTGGCTTCCCCGCCAGTTGGGCTGCGGGGATTCGAATCAGGATATATCTCCGGTTTTTCGGCTTCGCCCTTACATTTTTTACGCTTTGCTTCTGATTCATGATTAAACATATAAATGGAGCAGGAAAGTTCCTGTGGATCTTCGCACACGGGTTTATATGGACAATCATAATGTTTATGTACCGATTTTATAAAGCTGACCTGCTGCCCGAAATCCAACCCGGTTCAATGGTGAAAATTCGTGCAGTGAAAGAATTAGAGCTCCATACCATGGAGATGATTGTTAAAAAAAAGTGGTAAGCCGGTCGCAGAATAAAAATGTAGCGAAATTGTCAAGCCAGTTATCGGAGAAAAAATAGGAAGAATAGAATTGAATGAAGCAGAAAATATAATTGAAAATTGGAGAACGTATTTTAATACAGAGAGGCCGCATAGCTCGTTGAACAGGTTGTCGCCTCTGGAGTATTTTAGAAAAAATAGTTTGAGTTGGTTAATTTTCACCATTCAGGTTGGTGTTAAAAAGGGGACACGCCGCTCCAACTCCTTCTGATTTACACATCCGTGTCCAGAAGTTTGAATGAAGGTACGTTCTCAAAGGAGCCTTTCATATTTGTGTTGTCATCACATTAGTGTCATGGTAGATTGTCCTGGTATCCATGATAAACCTGTGATTATAAAGTTTCTTAAAACTCCGGCTTAAAATCCAGGTGATGAATATATAATATAAATTTTGCATACGATGAATCTATATAAAAATTTATTACTCTCTTTTCTTTTTTTTATTTTTTATACCATACTGCAGCTTCCCGCTTTTGCGGAAGAAACAGAATTTCACGTCCTGAACTCCCTTGATTTAAAGGCGGAAATACTGGAAGATTCTGACAAAAACATATCCATCGACAAACTGATTCAAAATCCAGATTTTGCTTTTATAAAATTAACCCGCCCTGTTTTTTCTGCGGGCTACACTGAATCATTCTACTGGATCCGTTTAATACTGCCGGCGAATCCTGAAAAAGAACGTATACTCCTTTTAAAAAAACCAATTGTTTCATTTGCTGAACTTTACCGTATTCACGAAGGGAAAATTTTGCAAAATGAAAAAGCCGGACTCGAAATTGGAAGCAGATCCGGGCAATCCCTGCAATACTATTTTACGATTCCGCCTGCAGGTGAAGAGCAGACGGTTTATATTCGCTACCGCTTCTCCAGCGCTCTTCTCATAGGCCCGGAAATCTTTCTCAAAGAAAATTACTCTGATTTTTTAATCAATCAACATTATTTATGGGGTTTGTTTTTCGGCATACTTTTGATTATGGGAATCTACAACTTTTTCATTTTCATTTCAACCAGGGATATTAACTATTTATATTATTGCATCGTTTTATTTATAACAGGACTGTACCAGTTTATCATCAGAGGCTTTACCCCTTTCTGGATAACTCCGGATAATATTGCTGCGACAGAAATCAATGTAATAGTTTTTGGCATCTCGTCAACTATTGCCACGCTTATTTTCCTTCTCAATTTTATTGAGATGCCGAAACGCCAGCCTGTCTTAGCCAAAATCGGCATGGCGCTGATCCTGGTCTTTTTAATGATTATCGCTGCAGCGTTTTATCACCGGCACGTCTGGATTTACAAGACAATGATTGTTATGACTGAGCTTGCCATCGTATATGGTTTTTTTTCCGCGATCCGGGCTTACTGGTTAGGATATAAGCCGGCTATATTTTTTATCATTGCCACCTTCTTCATGTTACTTGGAACAATGACATATCTTCTCACGTTACAGGGACTGATGCCTTTTAACTGGTTTACCTATAACGCCCAGGTTTACGGCTCAAGCCTGGAAGTAATTCTGTTCTCTTTTGCCCTTGGGGAAAGAATCCGGATAAACAGAAAAGAAAGTGCTGAAAATGTGCAAAGAGCTCTGGAACTGCAAAAAGAGATGTCAGACAATCTGGAAACCCAGGTAACGGCTCGAACCAGAGAACTTATCCAGGCAAATGCAACCAAAGATAAATTTTTTTCCATCATCGCTCATGACCTGAGA
>JAOUOA010000021.1 GCA_029880625.1 Spirochaetia bacterium | reverse complement strand
ATTTAAGCAAATCGGCCTGAAGGCACATGGCGATTTTGATGCAATCGGAGCCGCAGCAAAAAACGGGGCATCAGAAGATGAAATCATACAAATGCTATCGCAGAGTATGAACGGCTGTGTAAGCTGCCATGCGCAATATCAGATAGAAACGGAATAAGCCAGATTTTTCAGATTGTACTGTAAATTTTCCTGCAGCTTTCTTAATTCATTTTATCAATAACTCAAATGAAAAACTTCATTCATTTATTGATTGCAGTTTTTTAAATGCTTTGCATCGGAGTATGTAACGTATTCTGAGAAAACTAGAATTGATGCCTGCCAGCTCCGATGACTGCAGAGATGGCAGGATGATTTCTCAGTAAGTTAAAATCGTTCCACAGATTCTGTATAACGGAAATTACCGTCTTCGTCTCTTTTTACAATTTCCGGCTCACTTCGTTCCATTTTTTCCTGGCCTTCCGGCAGGATTCCAAGCTTTCGCTCTTCTTCCACAACCTGGAGGATGGTTTTTACTACTGCATCCGGTGTAACAGAAAGAGATTCAATGCCGCATTCCACAAGGAACTGAGCAAAACCGGGAACAGAGGAGGGAGCGTCGCCGCAGAATCCCATATGCTTTCCTTTCCTGTTTGCAACTTCGATGACAGTTTTGATAAGAATTTTTACTGCTTCATTTCGTTCGTCATAAATGTGCGAAACAAGTTCTGAATCTCTATCCAGTCCCAGAGTGAGCTGCGTAAGGTCGTTTGAACCGATGGAGAATCCGTCAAAGACATCCAGAAACTGATCGGCAAGAATTACATTGGCCGGAATTTCGCACATAGCATATATGCGAAGATTATTTTCCCCCTGTTTGAGGCCGTTGTCCGCCATAACCTGAATTACTTTTTTGCCTTCATCCACGGTTCTGCAGAAAGGCACCATAATGACCAGATTGTTCAGACCCATCTCCTCACGAACTTTTTTTAAAGCCTGGCATTCCAGAGCAAATGCTTCTTTGTAACGGGGATCATAGTATCGGGATGCTCCTCTCCATCCAATCATTGGATTGTCTTCAACAGGTTCAAATTGATCGCCGCCGACTAAATTTGCATATTCGTTGGATTTAAAATCGCTCAGACGGACCACAACATCATTGGGATAAAATGCAGCTGCAATTGTTGCGACACCGTAGGCCAGTTTGTCGGAAAAATAATGGGCCATATCTTCGTATCCCAGTGTCATTTCTCTGATTTCCTTTTTGACTTTTCTGTTTCCGATTTTATGGAAATTCAAAAGGGCAAGGGGATGGCATTTAATATAGGAATTGATGATGAATTCCTCTCGGGCAAGTCCCACGCCGCGGTTGGGAAGGCTGTGAAGCTGAAATGCCTGCTCGGGATTTCCCAGATTCATCATAACCTTTGTTTTTGTAATCGGCAGAGATTTTAAATTTTCCTGCAGAATATCATATTTCAGTTTCCCTTCCATTACGCGTCCTTCGCTTCCCTGGGAACAGTCCACGGTCACATTCACACCAGTCGTCACATTCGCGCTTCCGGTCATGGTTCCCACAATGCAGGGGATGCCAAGTTCTCGGGAAATAATAGCTGCATGACAGGTGCGTCCGCCACGATCTGTTACGATTGCTGCTGCAATTTTCATTACCGGTTCCCAATCTGGGTCCGTCATATCTGTGACAAGAACCTGTCCTTTTTCGAATCTGTGGATGTCGCGTACGGATTTAATGACAACCGCTTCGCCCTGACCGATTTTTTCTCCAACGGCACGTCCTTTTGTAAGAACTTTTCCTTCTTCGCGGAGAACAAATTTTTCAATCACATCCATATTGTTCTGTGAATGGACTGTTTCGGGACGGGCCTGCACGATGAAAAGTTCGCCGGACTCGCCGTCTTTTGCCCATTCCATGTCCATGGGCTTGTAGCTTCCTGCTTTTTCTGAATAGTGATCCTCAACAATTACGGACCATTTTGCCAATTTCAGAATTTCATCATCCGAAAGAAGAAATTTTTTACGATCTTCTTCTTTTACATCCACATTCTGCGTTGGGCTGTGCGGATCATCAGTATAGATCATTTTAATGCCTTTACGCCCCAGTTCTTTGCTGATTACGGAGCGAAAGCCCTGTTTAAGAGTCGGTTTGAATACATAGTATTCATCAGGATTGACGGCGCCCTGTACAACATTTTCTCCGAGTCCGTAGGCTCCGGTGATAAAAATAACATCCTGAAATCCTGATTCAGTATCGATGGAAAACATGACACCTGCACCTGCAAGATCTGATCGGACCATTTTCTGCACAACGATGGAAAGACCGATGGAGAAATGATCAAAGTTTTTATCTTCCCTGTAGGAAATTGCTCTGTCAGTGAAAAGGGATGCGAAACATCTTTTGCAGTTTTCAATGATTTTTTCTTCGCCACGGATATTTAAATATGTATCCTGCTGTCCTGCAAAACTTGCGTCCGGTAAATCTTCTGCTGTTGCAGAACTTCGGACGGCAACATCGACATTCTGGGTGTTGTAATGTTTGCCGAGGCTGTGATATGCTTCAATAATTTCTTTTTTGAGATCTTCGGGAAATTCGGCTTCGTTGATGAGCTTTCGAACTTTTCTACCTCTTTCCTGAAGATTTTTTAAATCATGTGTGTCAAGACCGCTCAGTGCTTCCTTTACTTTGTCACGGATCCCTGCTTTGTCCAGAATATAAAAATATGCCTTTGCCGTAATGGCAAATCCATTGGGGACTAAAACTCCTTTATGGGTCAGGTTTTTATACATTTCCCCGAGTGAGGCATTTTTTCCGCCGACCAGAGGGACATCCTCAATGCCGATTTGATCAAACCAAAGAATATGAGCGTTGTTTTTATCCATGATGTTTCCTTCGTTTTTTTTATTTCAGGCAAAACTAAACATAAGATTTTAGCGGACCCGAATAACAGTTACATTGCAGAAATTCAATTGGAATATCTACAAAATTTTTTATATATTGAAATTTTTTTTTATAAAAGTCAAGGCAGGAATTTCATTTAAATTGCGTTAAATATAAAGAATTAATTTTTGCAGAAACTGATTTAAAAATAAGTAAAAGTTAGGGGCGTCTAGCAATAAAATGACATAAATAAACCTTGCATCACATACCGGAAAAACATCCCCGCAGCAGGTACAATCTTTTTTTCTTTACCTGAAGGGCTTTTATCCCAATAAATGCATATATTCCCTTAAAAATTGATTTTATACTTAATAATAGATTATGGATTTCAGTATGGAACTTCTGTTATAACGATAATATTATGTCTTTAAATTTATTTAACATTTCTCATGATGCAATCATTGCAAACAGCATTGAGGGAAAGCTTAATGCTGTGAGGGAGATTTCCAGTCTCTGGAACAGCAAATCTCTAACAAAAGAAAATTCAATAGAAGTTTACGATATTAAAAGCCCTGGACGGCCTGAAGTTATTAAGATTGTTCATAAGACGGACCTTCCAAAACGAAATCTGAATCATCGTGAAGGGATTGGAGCTTTTATTCATGCTCTAACTCATATTGAATTTGAAGCAATACATCTTGGGCTGGATGTCATATTCCGATTCCGCAATATGTCCGAAGACTTTTATTCAGACTGGATCAATCTTACAGAAGAAGAATGCACTCATTTTGAACTGCTGAATGGCCACCTGAAAGAATTCGGTTATCAATACGGAGATTTTCCCGTTCATGCAGAATTATGGGAGCTTGCCCGTTTGAGCAAAAATTCCCTTTTAGAGCGCATGGCTGTCGTGCCGCGGATGGCAGAGGCAAGGGGGCTGGACGTTTCACCGTCCATGCAGAATCGGCTGCGTAAAGCTGGGTATCTGAAAACAGAAAAAATACTTCAGAAAATTTACGAAGATGAAATCGGGCATGTCGGCATTGGAAGTAAATGGTTTGCAGCATTATGCGAAGAGAAGAAGCAGAATTCATTTGATACTTACATATCAATTCTTCATAAATACGGTTTTACAGAACTCCGAAAACCAATTAACAGAGAGGCAAGGCTGGCTGCAGGATTTACGGAAAAGGAACTGGACTATTTTGAAACTTCGCTTAAATAAAGAAGCGAAATTTCCTTTTCAATACCTTTTTGAAAAGCGGTAATGTTTACGACAATAAATTCGCTTTTATTACGGTAAGGAATATTGATTTTGATCTGTCCGGTTTTTTCAGAATAAGTAAATTTTACTTTTTTATTCCGGTTTATAAATTTTCCGCCGATAAATACGTTCAGCTGATTTTTCAGATAAGTTCCTTTTAATTTTACAGTAATTGTATCGCTTTTTTTTAATACGCTTCCCTGAGCCGGGTTCAGGTCTTCAATGAGTAAACTGCGGATAGAAAGTTTTTTTTCGAAATCTTGCATCGAATCTTTACGAATTACAAGATATCTGTTTATGGAAAAGAGATTCTGCCCTGGAAGATTTTCCCCGGAAAAAACTGTAAAAGCGCCCAGGTATCCGCTTTTTACAAGAGCTTCCTGTGAATGATGATTGAAAACTCCGTAAGGATAGGCAATCCACTTTACATCATGCTTTAATTTTGTTCTTATGGAATTCTGGATATTCTTAAACTCTCCAAGCTGCTCTTCTTTTGACATATTATGGAGAAACTCATGCGAAAATCCGTGTCCTTCGATTTCATGCCCTGATCTTTTAATCTTTTGAAGTTCTTTCCAGTTTAAAAATTCGCTGTATCCCGTAGCACTAGGATAAATAAAAAGAACGGCAGCATAATGGTTCTGATTTAAAACAGGATACGCATTTGTATAAAAATTTTTCCACCCGTCGTCAAAAGTAATTAAAATAGGTTTGAAGGGAGGATAAAAATATTTTTTCCCGTTAAGGAAATCATAAAACTCCTGCAGAGAGATGCTTTTATATTTATTTTTCTTTAAAAATTCAATCTGTGCCTTAAAAGCAGTTTTGCCGATTACAAATGGATCTTCCAGCTTTTCTGCAGTTTTATCAGAATAAACACTGTGATAGCTTAGAACCGGCACTCCAATTTTTTTATAAGGTACAGCATTTTTCGCAGTCGAGTGTGCCGGCAGCTTTGTTTCTGGATTGTCTGGAAAAATGGCTGCAGGTGAATGGAAAATAAAAAAAAGAAGAGCTGAGGTTGAAGCAAGAATACTGCAGGAACTGCGGATATCACTATGAATTCTATGAAGTAGAAAAATTTTCATATTTATAAACTACTGATTGTATCGTAAAATTCCAGCTGTATATTGATAGACTATTTTTGAAAAAACAAAACAGCTGATTCAATTGAGGAAGTAAAAAACCGCATTTCAATCCGTCCTTTAATGCGATTTTCGATTCTTTCTTTCTGATTTTATTAGATGATAAAATTTTGAAAAATCAATAAAAACAAAATCAGGGATATGGAAATAGCAGCTCCGTAACGTTCAAAAAAATCAGATTGGGGTTTTAATAAAATAGAGGTAACCTTTCTGATAAAATGTGATGAGAAAATAAAACTCAGAAAAACTGAAAATAAAAGTAAAATCCCTGAAAGAAACACTTCATTGCCTATAGATTCTTTCAGATTGTAGGCAAATCTGCTTTTTAAAAAGAATAAAACAGCAGCCAGGTGCAGAACGTAGGGGTATAAAGAATATCTGCCCGGCACAGAAAGAAAATTCCATCTGATATTCATGCGAAAAAATAAAATAAACAAACTGATGCTAAGGCCAAAGCCGAAAAAATAAATTCTTATTTGGTGAAAAATGGAAGCAGCCGGATTTTCCTCGTTAGCTGAAAATTGATTGAGGACTCTGACCTCATCGCCATTAACCGGAAAATAAAAAGAAATCAGAATTACAGACAGGATAAATAGGGAAGATAAAATTTGATATTGAATATCCTGGAATTTTAAATTTAGATGTCTTTGCAGAATAAAACCGAATATAAAATATGGAAAAAAACGAAGCGTTCTTCCTAGACTCATGTAAATTTCTGCATCCTTTGCAAAGATTGAAACAATTCCAATCATCAATGCCAGTAGAAACGAATATCTTATACTGGCAAAAACAGGCAGCAAAATTCTCCAGAAAAATAATGCCGTAAGATACCATAAATGTGAATATGGCTCAGAAAAAAAATGAATCACAGGTTCGCTGGAAAATCCCATACTGAAGGCGAGAATACGGTAAAGTATCTGAAAAATAATATATGGCACGATCAGTGAATAAAAGAGTTTTTTAATATACTCCGGGTTGTTTTCCGTTTTGCTCAGAAAGCCGGAAATAACTGCAAAAGCAGGAATATGAAAATAATAAATCAAGACCCATAGTTTTTTAAGAAATAAGAATTGCCCGGGCTGAGAACGCCAGTAGCCCTCAATGAAATGGCCGAAAATGATAAGAAAAATCAAAAATGAACGGAGAAAATCCAGATGAAACATTCTTTCTTTCATAACATTTAATGTTTATCTTGCGATTTTAATATTCAAATTTTTTTTTGAGGAAGTCTTCTTTTTTTCTGATTTATTTTTTCTTAAAAAGACTGCACGGAAAAATCCCGGCGAATCATATTTAATTTTATCCGAGGTGTGTGGAAGAGCAGGGGATGGTGATTTCGCTTCAGATCCTGTTTTCTTTTTAATTTCACGCGGAATGACTTTCATTTCATTTTTTTTAGCACCTGCGAAAGATGTATTTTGTTTGTTGATTTTAATTTCTCCGTTAAGCGGTTCAAAAAGCCAAGAATAATCCACAGCATCTGTTTTTAATGCTGTAAAAGCAAGTAAACCGCAAATTGAAAGTAAAATACCATACACATACATGCCGGGAAGAATTGTATAATCTGTAGGATTGATCATTTTGGTATGTATCGGATTTTCATAAATCAATCCGCCGAGATAGGATAGAGCGACTGCTGTGAATAAGATATAAAAAATCATTCTTTTGAAAGGTATGGGAAATAATAAAAAAAACAGACCCGAAGGCGTAACGAGTCCAAAAATAAATTTAAAATTGGAGCCGATAAATACTTCTTCCATCCCGAGAAAATCGACTCTGTAGTGGATCCAGGGCAGAAATGCTGCAATTCCAGCTGCAAGGCATGCTATTGCGAAAAGGTGTTGAAATAGACTTGCTCCTTTTAAAAACAGAAAAATTATTTTAATTGTATCCAGCCCTGCCCGAAACCAGCCGCGGAGGCTGATGGATGCAAGTTGAATCGGATAAAGTATAAAGGATTGCAGCACTGAATTATAACTGGAAAATAATTTCAAGTTCAACAGTGGCATTCATGGGAAGCGAAGGAACTCCCACGGCGCTTCTTGAATGAATTCCAGAATCTCCGAATATTTTTTGCGACAGATCGGACGCACCGTTGGCAATTTTATGCTGCTCAAAAAAATGATCGGTTGAAGCAACAAATGCGCCCAGACGAACCACGCCCTTCAAATCATCAAGGCTGCAGACCGTTGTGGCTGATGCAAGTCCGTTTAAAAAACACTGTCCCATAGCCTGAATGACTTCTTCCTGGTTTCTCTCGGGAGTCATGGGGCCTGTAACCAGGAGTTTTCCTTCTTTAAGAGGAAGCTGCCCGCTGATAAAAAGCAGATTTCCTGATTTTTTTGCAGGGATGTAGGATGCCAGAGGCGGATTTACCGGAGGAATAGAAATTCCGAGTGTTTTTAACTTTTCTTGAATCATACAGGATCGTTCATGGCAAAAGGGCGGGATACTGCAAGTAGAATTTTACTTCAAAACAGGCCTCAGGGCAGTTTGGATGAATTTAAAATCACAGGAGTTATAATGAAATACAAAGCATTCTGGCTGAACGACAGCGATGAGCTGGAGGTGATTGATCAGACGTTATTACCGCATGAGAAAAAGATCCATTTGATACGGACTCCTGAAGAAGCGGCAGACAGCATAAAAAAGATGATTGTCCGGGGAGCTGGAACCATCGGTTCGGTTGCTGCATTTGGCATCTATCTATCCGCAAAAAGCCATTCAGGGGATTATGAATCGGTACTGAAAGATTCTGATATGATCCGTAAAGCGCGTCCCACGGCTGTAAATCTGGAATGGGCGGTAAACAGAATGATGCAGTCTCTGGAAGGCCTGTCAGGAAACGATTTGATCAAAAAAGCGCGGAGCGAATCAATTGCGATCAGCGATGAAGATGTAAAAAGAACGGAAGAAATCGGGCGTCTTGGTTGCGGTATTATTAAAGATATCATGAAGAAAAAAAATATAAATAAAATCAATGTTCTCACGCACTGCAATGCAGGATGGCTGGGAATTGCAGATTCAGGAACCGCTCTTGCTCCCGTCTATGAAGCGAAAAAACAGGGTATTGATATTCATGTCTGGGTAGACGAAACACGTCCGCGAAACCAGGGCGCCCTTACATCTTTCGAACTTTCGGAAAATGGAGTTTCTCATACTTATATTGCAGATAATGCTGGAGGGCATTTAATGCAGAGAGGCGAGGTGGATCTGGTTCTCGTCGGAGCGGACCGGGTAACCGGAAACGGCGATACTGCAAATAAAATCGGCACCTATCTAAAAGCGGCGGCGGCAAAAGATAATGATGTTCCTTTTTACGTTCTGATTCCTGTTTCGACGTTTGATTTTAAAATGAAAACGGGATTTGAAATACCCATTGAAGAAAGGAATGAAGATGAAGTCCTTTTTGTGCAGGGGCTTGATGAAAACAATGAAATTCATAAGTTAAGAATTCCCCCGGTAACAACTCATGCGAAGAATCCTGCATTTGATGTAACGCCTGCACGGCTGATTACTGGTATTATTACGGAAGAAGGTGTTGTGGATGCAGACGAAAAATCCATATCCGAAAAATTTAAATATCCGGCTGGCAGTCAATAATACGATATTATGAATAGTTTCTGAGTCATCTTAATTTTACAGTAATAAAAGCCGGGAAACATAATTTGAAGATGTTTGTGTCTGAATGAAGAATGTTGCTAGATTCCTGATTACACATGATGTTCGATTCTCTTACTTAATATTTTTATCATCTACTGCAGAAGTATGATTTTTTCTGTTTCGCACATAAAGCTGAAGGTTTGAAATAATTGCGAGGTTATGTTTTTTTTCTTGATTAAAATTACCTGAAGCCGATTTTAATCTTAATAGGGTCCGTATATATGGCATTTGATTTTCAACCGGAAAAAGAAGGCGTAATAAAATTCCAGTATGATTGGGTAAAAACAGACCCCCCTTCCCGGACTTCTGTCGCTGAACTGGAGCTTCTCAGGGGCACCCTGTATAAATTAAAGTTTATCGGTGTTGATCAAACAGGGCTTGGATACGGAAATGTCAGCCGCTTATTAAAAAAACATGAAAAGAAAAATGAATTTATTATTACAGGCTCGCAGACAGGAGGTAAACCTGCGCTTCTTTCTGAGGATTACTGCAGAATTACAGATTATGACTTCAGCCGATTCTGGGTGAAATCAGAAGGAAAGATCAAACCCAGCAGCGAATCGTTAACCCATGCTTCCCTCTACGATGCCGATCCGGAAATTCAGTGGATCATTCATATTCATAATCTTGAATTATGGAATTACATGCGGAAACACGGCTATACAGAAACCGGAAACATTACCTACGGAACCCGGGAAATGGCGGAGGAAGTCGGGCGTCTCTACAGATCTAAAAAGATAAAAAAAGGAAATCTTTTAGCGATGACGGGGCATGAGTCAGGAATCATTTCTTTTGGAAAAACTTCCCGTGATGCTCTTAGCTGTATTTATGATCTGATGAAATCTTTTGGGAAATTATGATTTTCAGCTGATGCTCGGTTTTCGGTCTGGGTTTTGCAGTTGCGGGGATCCTTTTTTGCTTTAATAAATTCCAGGTTTGCAATAAAATCATATACGAAGAGATGTAGTAGTTTTTGTATACGAAATGGACAGAAATTTCTCAATAAAATTTGCCTTGAATAAAACTTTTTAAATCAATAAAAATTTATCTTGTATTATACCAGATCAGCTATTATGATGATTTTATGAAAAAATTTCATTTCTTTTTTCATTCTGCTGTTTTTGCCGTTATATTTTTTCCAGCTGTTCTTGCTACACAAAGTTTATCTGAAGCAGAATCCTGGCTGCGGTCGCTTGGCTATACCTATACAGCGAAAAATATGCGAACTCTTGCCTGGCTTGATTTAAGCAAAAAAAAATTCAACAATGAAGATTTGAAATATCTTCAGAATCTGCCCGCATTAAAGAAGCTGGATTTGAGGGAATCGACACTTTCAAATAAAGGCCTTGGTTATATTGTTCAATTAAAAAATCTTGAAGTTCTCTGGATTTCAAAAACTATTTTGACTGATGCAGGCGTCGATCAGCTGAAAAGTATGACAAATCTCAGGGAGCTGGATCTTCCGGAAAATATTTCGCCTGAAAAAGCAAGAGAACTTGAAAAAATTTTAGGAAAAACCAGGGTGACAGTGGAAGGAGAATCAATTCCGTCTGAAGACGATGAAGCAGCAACTACTTTTTTAATTGCACTTTCCATTATTCTTCTTGGCATTTTTTTTGGAATTCCGTTTTATATTTTGAAATCCGTAAAATATTATCAGAGAGTTTTGTTTTCTGCAGGACTGATTCTTATGATGATCTGGATAACATTGTTTGTTTCATTCATTAATTCAGATCGCAGTTCTGTTATAACGCATGGTAGGGTCGTTGATATTAAACACAAAAAAGTAAGAGTACTATTCGATGATTCTGCAAGTTCAGTCAGTCAAGTAAGAATTGAAGACCGTTACTATCCTGTTATAGTATTTAACACGAAGGAGGGAGAGAAAATCACATTTCAATCTGAACATGGTTTTAAAGAAAATGATTATGAAATAAATCAGCCTGTTGAAGTAAGTTATAATTCGGAAAAACCGCAAAAAGCAGTAATCAATAAGACTTCCATTCGATTGGGACCCTATCTTGGCTATGTATTTACATCATTGATATGGATCATGCTGCTTTCCCTAAGCGGAGTTTTCAATCCGCTCTATATGAGAATCCGTCAGTCAGTTCAGAATTTATTGAACAGATAGAACAAATAAAGATTCAATCCGAAAAAGTTCTGCCTGTCGCAGAATTGACAGATTATTTTTGCATTATAATATAAAAATGCCGCCCAAATGATAAATCAAATTATTGACATTCTGGTTCACGTTGATATTTTGATAAAATGAAAGCTATATATTTCCTTTCAGTTATTTTTGTTTTATTTTTACACTGCGGTTCCTCTCAGGTCAAAGAACATTCTGTTGTCTGCAATGAAGAGTATTCATTCCAGCAGATTAAAACTCCGGATTTTCACCTGGGTCCGCGTTATGATTTACAGTTAGTCAACAGCAAAACCGGCGAAGAAAAAATGATTACCGATAATGTCGCCGTTCTTCCGGCAGCAAAATGGTTTCTGGACAGGATTCAAATCTATTTCACAGAACAGCAAAAAAAATGCGATCTCTTTACATGCCATTATATGAATCCGGAAATTTTCAGCAAAAAAGAATTTGATCTGACTTCTTCCTGTTATCAGAAAACAAAAGATCAGTTTCCTCTTGTGAGAAAAAAAGTTCTGGCATTCATTTATGGAGATTCGGAAAAATTTCGCCAGCATTTTTTCTGCGAAAAAGATTTCGTTCTCTCTACAAATCTATTTGGTGATATCATTATCTTTGAAAAAAAAGATATGGATCGTGTCAAACACTTTGCTGAAACGCCGCAGGATCATGTCGGCAAATTCAATACAGGAAAAGATCTGGTTTTTTATTCGGGAAAAATTGTTTCAGATGAAGTAAAGGGGTTTTTCGGCAGGCCTGTAAAAAAAGTTATGATTAAAGAAAAAAGAAAGGAAATTGAAAAAGAGCTTCAATGGGTGGATCTCCTGTATAACAATCAAAATTCCGGAGTCAATATGGATTTTATCCAAACCTGTAAAAATAAAAAAAATCAAACTGTTGAAGAGTTCCTTGGATCAAACTGAATGACTGCATTCACTTTTAGAATTGAGCGGTCAGAAACTTTATATGATTTCTATTTTAATTTGATCGTTTTTTTCAGATTCATCAATTGACCCTTTAATGAGAATTGGTTACCGCAGACCATTCAATGGGGATCTCTATGAAAGTACCGAATAGGGCTTTTATTTAATAATGCAATTCATAACCAGGAGATCAATCCTGATTCTTGTTCATAGATAGGAATCATTAAACCGAAGTATCTTACCAGCTTAAAATTCTATCAAAATAAATTGACAGATATTTTCATGATTAAAAATATTAATAATGTATAAATTTACCGCTGTTATATTTTTTTCTGCACTTATTTTTCCTGGATGCATTTCCGCACAGGAGAAAAATTCATCCGATGGATTAAAAAGAATTGCAGAGGAACTTTCAAAAAAGTCTTCCCGATTAAATAAAAAAACAATTGCAGTGATGCCATTTGAAACACTGAACAGTTCGGATTCTCTCGGAAATGAAATCCCGGAAAAGCTTACCCATGAACTTGTCAGAATTGGAAAATTTTCAGTTATTGAACGTACAAAGCTCAATAAAATCTTAAAAGAACAGTCTTTTTCCGCTTCGGGAGCCATTGATGCAACGACTGCTGCAAAAATTGGCAAGCTTCTTTCTGTAGAAGCTCTTGTTGTCGGCACAGTTTCCAATCAGGGAAATTACATCACAGCAAGGCTGGTTCTTACAGAAACTGGAGTGATTCTTGCATCGTCGCAGTATGAAGTAAAAGGCGGATCAAAATCTTTATCGAATAAAGAAAGTAAAACAAGCAAGTTTTTTCTGAAAGATTCAAACAAAAACTCCTATAAGGCTTCAAAAGAACAGAGTTTCGGTATTGACGACGAAGATGAGCCGGAAGGCAAAATTACCTCGATAAAATATTTCAGAAGTTCAAATTCGCTTTATTTTATCGGCCTTGTGAAAAATACAGGCAAAGTGATTCTTAACAGTCCGCATTTTGACGTGATCTTAAAAGATGTTTCCGGCGAACAGACGGATGTGATCGGCTGTTTCGGCAAGCGAATTGTTATGCCAGGCGAAGAAGTTCCTTTCCAGTGTTTTGTTAAAACATATAAAAAATTCACATCCTATGAACCGGTGTACGAACCCAGAAAAGCAGTTTTTAATTCCTATACTGTTGAACTGGAAACCTCCAACATCCGGTTCAAAAGAGTCGATTTTGGCCTTACACAGTATGTGATTACCGGAACCATTCAGAATAAATCAGATATGACTGTTAAATACCCCTCTG
>JAOUOA010000355.1 GCA_029880625.1 Spirochaetia bacterium | reverse complement strand
GGAGCGTAAAATAATTTGTAAACGGAAATCCAGCCAGCATAATTTTTCCTTCAGACCGGGGCATCATGTACGAAGACGGCATTTTTGAAACTATGCTTGCCGCAAACGGAAGGATTACTTTTTACAATGAGCATCTGGAATGTCTTGAAATAGGCAGTAAATATTTATCTATTCCTTTTCCCGATCAGGGGACTCGCCTGAAATAAATCAATATATTTTAAACGACTATGCTGCCCTTGCTGATTCCGATCGGACTGCCGGTGTCAGCGACAATTCAGCCACAGAAACTTATAAGACAGAATCTTTTATCGAAAGCGCTTTTGTTATAAAAACAGCTGAAAGGAATAACATATCCCTCAGGGAAGGAAATTTTACCTCCCTGACCTACTTGATACAGAAGATGTTTTTCTGACCAATGCTGTGTAAGGGATTCTTCCCGTTATCAGGATCGGCGAACAGAGTTTTTATAAAGACGGGCTTACGGAGAATTTTAGAGTTTTTTTATTTTAAATTGAATTCGTAATTTGTTTTATTTTTTTCTGCAGCGGACATTGCAGAGACTTTCCTTATGAGTGTCTTCCGTATTTCCGAAATCCATAATCATTGTAAAGTAAAGCCCTTCTTTGGCTGGAGAAGATGACCAGTAGATGATACCTTTTCTTTTCCAGGATTCCGTAACGCCCAGTTTAAAAGCGACTTCCAGTTCTTCTATAGTTGGAAGGCGCATGCCCAGTTTCGAACACTTTTTTTCCGCTTTTTCTAAGTCCAGCCTTCCCTGGTATTCGCTCCAGTTCAGAGCCTCTGTTTCCCGTTCAATGCGCATTTCTTCTTCTGGATCTACCTCATCGGAAACCTTTTTAACAGTACTTTTCTTCTTTGCTTTTCCTTCGATGAGAATGGCAGTGGCCTGCGTATGCGAAGACTGGCGAATCTGAATGATTCCTGTCTGTTCATCATTCTTAAAAACTCCGAAACGCTGCCCGGGACGAAGAAGAGCCACGCCCGATCCCACCACGGTAACGGTTTTTCCCTTCACCTTAAAAACAGTCCCCTCAAATGCCTGCAGGCTAAAAGACAGGGAAAAAGAAAATAAAAGAAACAAGAAAATCCTGTGATACTTTTTTAATGCATTTAACATATTTACACCCATAACTGGGAAATCCATGAATCTATCAGAATAAAATTAAATATTTTTTCTGCATTATCCCTGTCATTTAAAAAATTAAAACCTGTGTGTAAAACACAGTCACAGTTTCATATCAGGTATTGCCGTAACACAGTACGAATTTAAAAGCCGTTCTGCGCCTTACTGAAAAAACCCCTGAATCAATATATCGGTATAAAGATGCAGGACGAATTTCCGAAGTTAAATTCATCGTAATTGATTATTCCGGGTGTTGGAAGAACCTCCCATTTATTTACAATTCCCATGAACACTGCTGTGGGCGGCGTGATTTGAAGACAACTGTAGGGAATTTTTACCTCAATGTTACCCGATCCATCTGCTGCAATGTTTGCCGTTTGATTCTGACAGTTGGTATTTGGAGAATAATCTGCACCCCAGAAATAATCTCCTATTCCATCTCGTTTAATGTTGAATACATAATTCGAACTTAAGTTCCAATAAATCTCCGTATTGTTGGGAAGTGCTGCATCCAGGGACATATGAAACAAAAGATTGCTATTTCCATCCGCTGCAATATGTAAATTTCTTAAATCAGTTCCAGCCGGGCCGCTTGAATCTCCGGATACATCGCTTGCATAAAGAGTGTTCGCTGCAAATTCGGAAGGATTGCCGTCTGCGGCGAAGCTTCCAATGACGGAGACATATATACAATTCAGGGATAATGCAGAATAGGCAGCAAAAAGAAAGGATAACAATTCTGTCTGTTCATTCGTTTTATCTCTTACAATTAACGTATTTATAATTCTTCCGGTCGCTGGCAGTTTAACATCATATTTAATAAAAGGATACGAAAAAATACAATTCGCAAGTTTTTTCTCTTTTATCCTGTGATAACAGCCATATTAATCGGCATCATCCATCTGAATAAAGGTTATTTACCCGCCCGGTATTTTTTTTATCTGCCTGGACCATGCCTCTTTCTGAAACGCTGTTATCACAGGACATTTATAAAAATTGTCTAAAACCAACCCTGCTCCTTTTTCAGGAATTGCCGTATTTCCCGAAGGCGATATTATTTCATCATCTCCGGAGCGGCTTATTCGTGTCAGAAAAGGAAAAATCGAAACCCACCCTGCAGCAGGAACGCGTCCACGCTACCAAATACAGGAAGACCTGGATGAACAGAATAATTTAAAAACTAATCCAAAAGAACTTGCCGAGCACCGAATGATGATTAACCTTGAACGAAATGATCTGGGGAAAATCTGTGAATTCGGAAGCGTCTCGATTCAGGAAACTATATTGCTTGAAAAGTTCGCCCACGTACATCATATTATTTCCGCAATCACCGGAAGACTTAAAAAGGGCGTTTCGCCGGGTAAAATTATATCTGCTGTTTTTCCGGGAGGTACAATTACGGGCTATCCCAAGGTCCGATGCATGGAAATTATTGCCGAACTGGAAAAAGAACCCCGGGGAGCGTATACTGGTTGCATGGGATATTTAAATTTGAACGGAGATATGGATCTGAATATTTTAATCAGGACCATGGTCCGAATCAAGGACCAGATTTCTTTTCGTGCCGGCGCTGGAATTGTTGCAGATTCCGACCCGGAAAAAGAACTGGAAGAAACAAGGGCAAAAGCAGAAGGTCTCGTTCTGTCCCTGAAATCATTTTTAAAGCCATAACATGAAAAAGAACCCGGTAAAATATCTCGTAAACGGAATCCCGAATGCGGAAATTTTCCCTTTCGACAGGGGGCTTCATTATGGTGAAGGAATTTTTGAAAGTATGTACGCAGCAGGAAAATCCATTCCCTTTCTGGACGAACATCTGAACCGCTTGATGAAGGGCTGCCGGGCTCTGAACTTTCCTGAACCCGAAAGAACGATTCTCCAGAAGGAAATCAAATCTCTTTTAAGCGAAGAAAATTCCGTAATTAAAATTCTTCTCACAGGCGGCGATTCAGGACGAGGTTACCTTTCGCCGGAAAAACCGGATATCCGGCGCATCCTGTTCCGCTACAAAGCGCCGAAAAACCGGAAGATCTATCAGGATAACGGAGTAAAACTTGCTTTTTTAAAGCGGACTCTGAGCTGTCCTGAAAATCTGAATAACATCAAGCATACCAGCCGTCTGGAACATGTTCTTGCACGAAATGAAATCCGAGACGCTGAAATATACGACGGCATCCTTTCCGATAAAAACGGCTTTATCGTGGAGACAACCTCTTCCAATCTTTTCTGGATCACACAGGGCACGCTTTTTACGCCGGATTTAAAAACCTGCGGTCTGAAAGGCATTCTCAGAAATTTTATTCTTAAAACTGCAAACGAGGAAAAGATTTTTCTTCAGGAAGGAGCATTCCGCCAAAAAGACCTTCTGGGTGCGGATGAAATCTTTATCACAAATGCCGTTATGGGAATTCTACCCGTCAGCGCTGTAGATGCACAAGAATATTCTAAAAGAGAAATTACGCGCAGACTTCAAAGTCATCTGAATAAACGAATGGGGGATTAAGGATTTGTATTATGGTCCTCACAGGACCTGATATCAAAATACCGCTCTGACTCGAATTTAAATTCTTTTTTACAAATTTCCTCGCCGCTGTGATTACTGATAAAGAAAAACCGGTTGACACCTTACATCCTGAAAAAAGGATCATTCAATGATAAGAACATTTAAAATAATCCTTCCGGCTTATTTTTTATTCACTGCTGTTCTTCCGCAGTTCCATAATGCTATTTATCATACAGACAGACCCACCGTCCCTCATTCACTCAATGATGAAGCACATGAACCATCGG
>JAOUOA010000354.1 GCA_029880625.1 Spirochaetia bacterium | reverse complement strand
TTCTTGAAAAATAGCGATCTCGAATCTCTTCGTAAAACTGAACAAAATGAGATGCAATAAAAATTGAAGAGTAGGTTCCAATAAAAATTCCAAAAATCATAATTATGGCGAAATCTTTCAGTGACTCAGCTCCGCCCAGAAGAAGAGCAAAAACAGAAATCAGTGTCAATGAAGATGTAATAATCGTACGTGACAGAGTCTGCGTGATTGCAAGATCCATGGTAGCCATGGCCGTTGCCTGAGCCCTGTCGTCAACAGTCTCGCGAATTCTGTCAAAAATTACGATGGTATCATTAATGGAATAACCGACAATGGTCAGCACTGCCGCAAGGACAGGAATGCTCGGTTCGATTTGCATGATTCCAATAAACCCTACCGTAAAAAGAATATCGTGGAGAAGAGCAAGCGATGCGCCAAGAGCAAAAGAAAAGTCAAATTGATAGGTCAGATAAACGCCAATAACAATTACGGTGATAACAAAACTTTTAATTGCGATTTCTGTTAAATCTGCGCCGTAACTTGCTGAAATCACTTCTCTTGAGACGATGTTCTTTTCTGTGGCGCCTTCAATATGCGGAAGAAGTTTTTTTTCAATTTCAAGGGTAATAAATTCATTCCCTTTTTCTTCCAGCGTCTTTTTAATCTGATCGATGGCATCGGGGCCCATATCAAGATCAAAATAATTGGATCGAGCATCTATAAGCCGAATCTGGGTTTCTGGAAATCCTGCTTTTATAACGGCTTTTTCCAGTTCTGCACGATCCACACCTGACGGAGCAATGATTCCCAGACGGATTCCGCCATTAAATGAGATGGATCTTGCAAATCCTCCATATAAATTATAAAAAGAGCCGTACAGCGCTATGACAGCAAATAGAGAGAATATAAAGAAAAACGTTCGGAACCTTGAAAATTTCATGCGGCAGATCCTTTAATATTCCATCCGGGTTTCATTCGGGACAGATCGAAAAATTGCATTAACCAATCCAGAACGAGCCTGGAAACAAACAACGAAGTAAACATGGAGGTTAAAAGTCCGAAAAAGAGAGTGATTGCAAATCCTTTGATCGGGCCGTCGCCGTTATAAAATAAAATCACAGCAGCAATGAGAGATGTAATATTCGAATCGAGAATTGTCCAGAAAGAAGATTCAAAGCCGCTGGCAATGGCAACAGCCATGACCCTGCCCTCTCGAAGGTCTTCTTTGATTTTTTCATAGATAATCACATTAGCGTCAACAGCCATACCAACCGTTAAAATAATCCCGGCAAAACCCGGAAGGGTCAGGGTGAATTCAAGAAGGCTGAGAATGGAAGACATGATCAGTAAATTCAGAAACAGAACAAAAACGGCAAGGAAACCAAACCACCGGTAGTATCCCATCATAAAAAGAACCACAAGAAAAAATCCGATCACAACGGAAATCACACCTGCTGAGATGGACTCCTGGCCGAGACTGGGACCGACAAAATTAACAGAAAGGATTTCAAGAGGAAGTGGCAGCGCCCCTTCGCGGATTACATTTGCAACTTCAGCTGCATCATCTCTTGTAAAATCGCCTGTAATCACTCCGGAACCCTGAACAATGGGAGTATTTATTCTGGGATCGGAAACTACACGGTCTCCCCACAATATGGCAAGACGCCGTCCGATATTATTCGTTGTGACTTCGCCGAATTTATCTGCACCCGCGCCGCTGAGCTGAAAGTTAATAGCATACCAGCCGCTGTCAGGCGACGGATTTTCTCTTGCATCGGTTATATCGCTTCCATCAAGAACAGCCGGGCCGAGCACACGAAATTCACGGGGAAGAATTGAAGTTCCCATTTTCCGACCCCGTCTCCAGAGAAGAAAAATTTTACCGTCTGCGGCAGAAAGGCCTGCTTTTTTCTCGACATGTTTCAGAATTTCTTCCGCATCATGCAGATCGGGCTTTTCCGACCTGTAGATTTTACGAATTTCTTCCAGTTCAATTTGAAACTGACTATTCAGGCGCTCTGTTGCTTCGTCGTTTACGAGTCTGTATTCAACAGTAACTGTATCTTTAATTTTACTGAGGACATCGGATGAATTGGCGGCGCCCGGCATATCGACAGAAATGGAATAACTTGCCGGCTGCACACGGACTTCCGGTTCGGTTAAATTCTGTGAGGCCAGCCGTTTATCAATAATGCGCTTCGCTTCATCGAGAAGCCTTTCTTTACCTTCATCGTTTAAATCCAGAATTTCTTCGATGTTATCGAGTCTGGATTTAGCGGCATTCCTTTCGGAGATATCAATGGACTGGTCTGCCACTGTCTTTTTCAATTCATTCAGAACCGGGATGTATTTTTCATTCATTTTTTCAAGGTATGTGTCAAAATCAGCACGAAATGTTGCACGCATACCTCCCTGAAGATCAAGGCCGAGTTTAATATTCAGGTTTTTAAATCGTTCGTCTTCCGGTCCGGACTGAACCATAAATGAAAAAAATTTCTCAATGGGATTGGGGAGTATCTTTGTGAAATATTCATCAACCAGATCGGGATGGTTCTGAACAATCTCATTTACCTTCGCTGATGTGATAAAACGTTTTGAAAGGACACATCTTCTGGAAGCTGAAAATTTTCCGCTTTCTTCCGGGATGCACTTTGCATGTCCGAAATAAGCTCTGAGTCCGTTTTCCCGATCCGAAATAAAATCCTGAATCAGATCGTCCTGCACGGGAATTTTTTTTCCGTTTTCATCTCTGTAATAATCTTTAAATACAATTTGTAGATCCTGAACTGCGATATTAGGATAGAAAAAAAGAAAACTGAAAAAAACAACGTTAAAAACAAAAAAACTTCTATAGATTAAATTTTCCATTCACACCCGCTTTATCTTCGAACTTTATAGTAGCGTAGACGATAGATTAAAAACGCAACAAATGCAAGGATAAGCACAAGAATATTCAATACAGTTCTGTCAGAAAAAATCTTCTTAACAGAATCGAACCATGAGCCGACATTGCCTGCTTCGTCTTCAATTTGATCTGATACAGACGAATCCTCTCCACCCTCTAGCATTTCTACAGTAATATTTTTATACCCTGGAAGATAAATTTCATATTCTGTAGGAAATTCAGCGTCCAGATTTCCCTGAGGCTGTGCAAACAGAATGCTGTTCGCTGCCGTAAAGACGCTTATAAGGAGCAAAAAATAAAACTTCTGAATTTTATTTAAGAAAGTTTTTGACATGACCCAAGGCTTATGACTTACCCGATGCTTCTGATTTGGCCGGACTGGAAGTTTTTCGAACTGCAGAAACTGCAGACTTGAGAAACTCCACTCTCACCCCGTCGCCAATTTTCAGCATGACCACGTCATCCTTAATACTGGCAACCGTTCCAATCATGCCGCTTGTCGTAACAACAGAATCCCCTTTCTGAAGGGTTTCCAGCATATCTTTTTTTCGTTTTTCCTCTTTCTTTTGAGGACGCATAATCGTAAAGTAAATGACTCCGAAAAAAACCACGATCATCAGAAGCGGGATATAGCTTTCGCCGAATAGCCCCCCCTGCTGCGGAGCAGAAGGTGATGACTGCTGCTGAGTCTCAGATGTGGCTGCCGGTGGCGCCACGCTTTGCTGTGCTAAATATTGTAATAATCTTTCCTGCATAAAACAACACTTTTCAGTCCTGAGTGGCTGACAAGCGAATTCCAAAAAGTTTTTTGTTTTCTAAAGTCCCGGTCCCCCAGAAACTACAGATCCCGAGGCATTGTGATAAGTTGCCCATTTTTTTAGAGTTTCCATGGGTTTTCCGGACTGCAGAACCTTCATGCATTCTGCTGCAGACACTTTCAAATTGTCATTTTCTGTTACAAGAGAATGGACAAGACCTGCATTCATGCAGATGGTTTGATTTTCTGTTTCAGAACCTTTCCCTTCCAGAATATTTTTTGCACGGCTGACAGCA
>JAOUOA010000352.1 GCA_029880625.1 Spirochaetia bacterium | reverse complement strand
TTTTATTATAATGATAACGAATTAAAAAAAGCCATAGATATGATTGCAATGGGTTATTTTTCTCCGGACAGTAAAGACCTGTACAAACCCATTGTTCAATCTCTTCTTGATCACGGAGACCATTATCTTGTTCTTGCCGATTACCGTTCCTATTTACAGGCCCAGGATGCTGTTAATGAACTCTATAAAAATCAGAGCGAATGGTCCAAGCGGTCTATCCTGAATACAGCAAATATGGGAAAATTTTCAAGCGACAGAGCCGTACGTGAGTATGCAGAAAAAATATGGAAACTTGATTCCATTTGATTCCAGACGAGATCCTGGTTGGTACAATTGCACACTCAAATAAGTAATTTCACTTGGAGTCATTCCGTACAAAAGCATAAAACCACCAGAAAAAGTAATTTTTAAATTTAGGTGAAAAGTTACGGAAATGAGTTTAACTAATCTGTTCTCAAATCCGGATTCAAAGCGACTTCTGTTTATAATATTCTCAAATTTAACTAAAAAGTATTAATTAAAGAAGAAAATCCATAGTTTTTATTAAATTATTATGGATTTAAAATAATCATATTGTAATCATTGACTAACAAATTCATTCTGCAGTAAAACTTAAATGGCTTTTATCCGGGACATAAATATCTTTTTTCTTAAAACCTTTCCCATGCATAAAATTTCTTTTCTTTTGTGCAAATTTACCTTTGCTGCAGGCATCATTTTGATTCCTCTTTTATTCCTTATAAATGATTCCAGAACTGCAGCAGATGTCTTTTTATATGCCAATGCCCTTCAGTCGATTGCTTTCTCATCTGCTTCTCTTTTTTTATTATTATCTTCCAGAAAAAAACATGCAAGATACACTGCGTCTGCATCAATCCTCATTTCTGTCATTTTTATTGCTCTCAGCATTTACAGTCTGGAACAAAATTTTTTTCATAAACTTTTCCAGAAGCGATTAAGCAACATTGACATTATCTTTATTCTGTTTTTTTTCATTTTCATTATTTTTAACAGTGTTATTTATTATCTCTCATCCATTCAAGCCACGCCTTTTTTAAAATATTCAATTCGCTTCATCGTTTCTATCTCCATTGCTTTTTCCATTTCAGTTTACTTCAGTCATTATTATGAATATTTATACATTTCCAGATTCAGTTTTCTGATTTTTATCATTGCATCAGGGATTTTTCTGATCGGCAGTGGAATCCTTTTTATGCCCTTTACGAACACAAATGCTTTTCAAAATCCTCTGCATCATCTTGGGCTTGTGATCTCAGCAATCACATTCTTTTTTTCAACTTTTTTTACCAATACAATGATTTTCTCTTTAGAAAAAAAGATTCAGAAATCTCTTGATGAAACGGCAACGAATCTGGCGTATATGGTTAATTTTGAAATAATGGAAAGAGTGATTTTTCTGAATCGAATTAAAGATGAAATGGAAAGTCACAGACTGAACTCACTCAATGACTGGGAACAGCATTTTTCAGGGTTTCTCGAAGAAATGCCCGGTCTGGTCTCAGTTAAAATCATTAACCGGGATAAAATGATTCTACAGGATGAAAGCAATCTGCCGCATTCCATTTCGAACTCTCTCCTTAAAAAAATAAATTTTCAAAATGCCATCCCATATGAATTGAAGGAAACCAACGAATCTTTCAGAATATCGAAACAGGTCTTTCTTATTGATTCAAAAAATCATATTTTAGCCTTCAAAGAACTAAAAAAGGGAAAATACCGCAATCACTACTTAATTGGTATTTTCCGTATTGATGATTTAATGAATTACATCCTTTCACATCTACCGCATTTTTTCTCTTATAATATCGTTTTACTACGCAACGGCAATATTTTATTTCACAAACATATTGTGGAACCTCATGCAGGCAGCGCAGTCCCCCTTGATTTTAAAGACAAATGGATCCTTGCCGTTCAGGCCGGACCTGATTTTCTAGATCAAAAGAAAAGTCCTCTTTCCATAATTATTTTTTTGGGCGGCTTGATCATATCCATTATGATTGCTTTAATTTTCTGGCTCTGGTCTAAAGATGCAGATAAAAGCTTTAAATATGAAAAAGAAAAACTCAAAGCGGAAAGCACCAATAAGGCAAAATCAAAATTCCTTTCAAGCATGAGTCATGAGCTCAGAACGCCCCTGAATGCAATTCTGGGATTTACCCAGCTTATGAATACTGATAAAACACTTTCAGAAAACAACATATTGTATCTTGACACCATTCGTAAAGCAGGATTGCATCTTCTGCATCTGATCAACGAAATGCTGGACCTTTCCAAAATTGAAGCAGGGAAACTATCGTTGAAAATTCAGCATGTACCGTGCAATGCTATTATTGAAGATTCCATCAACCTTGTTTCAAATATGGCAGAAGAAAACAGTATTTCTCTTTCATGGACAAAATGTGAAGAGTCAATTTATATCCATGCAGATCAAAATCGATGCAGACAGGTTCTGGTCAACCTTCTCACCAATGCTATTAAATACAATAAAAATGGAGGTTCTGTCACTTTAAAAACAGAAAGGAATCATCAAACGATCAAGATTTTCATAACGGACACAGGTCATGGAATACCCGATCAATATGAGACGCATATTTTTCAACCGTTTAACCGTTTGAATCATGCAGGCGATAATACAGAAGGTTCCGGAATCGGTCTTGCGCTCAGCAAGCAGCTTGTGGAACTCATGGGGGGTGAAATCGGCTACCATTCAGAAATGGGAACCGGAAGCACTTTCTGGATTAAAATGAATATAGCATCCATGGCTTCAGTTCCTGAGACTGAATACATAATTTAAATGAATTCAATACCCCTCCCCACTGATAAAAGCATACGATAAAAAAGCACAAATCAAATCAAAACCTTTATCGCTGCTGGAGTTTGAATCAATATATGAAGTTTCAGTACATCGATTCAATTACTTTTTTATACTTATCGCTGACTGTATGGCGTTTTACTTTGTAGCTTGCTGTCAGCTCATCTCCCACTTCAAACATTTTGGGCAGAAGTCTGCAGTCAATAATCCTTTCAAAAGACTTGAAGCCGTTTACAGCAGAAATTTGATTTTTAATCGCTTCAAGAACCTTTTGCTGGACTTCTGGACTTTTAGAAATTTCTGCAACATCCTTTCCATAATTTTTAAAAAATTCAACAGAAGGAACTACCAGAGCTCCCAGTGTCTTTTTATCCTGACCGACGACCATACACTGTTCGATTTCAGCAAGAGCCAGAATTTTTGTTTCTATGGGAGTCGGTTCAACATTTTCTCCGCCCAGAAGAACAATGGTTTCTTTTGATCTTCCGACAATTTTAAGACAGTCCTTAAAAGTAATTACGCCGAGATCTCCTGTATTCAGCCATCCGTCTTTTAAGACTTCATCGGTCGCTTTCTGATTTTTATTATAACCCTTCATGACCTGAGGTCCGCGGACATGAATTTCGCCCATCACTCCTTTTCGTGGAGGATAAATAATTTCACCTGATGCAATATCCACCAGGCGAAGTTCTGTTTGAGGCCAGATGGGTCCAACCGTTCCAATGATATTTTTAGATTCAGTTCTCACGGCCAGCACAGGACAGGTTTCCGTAAGGCCGTATCCTTCCAGGACTTTCACTCCGATATTGTTAAAGAAATGATCGACGTGATTGGGAAGCGCTCCTCCTCCGGAAATTGTCAGACGAAGCCTTCCCCCGAATGCTCCGCGAATTTTTTTCAGCACGATTGTATCCAGTAGAAGATACGGAACAAACAGAAAAACCACCTTAAAAAAGCTCAGGACACCGACCATGAGAGACTGCAGGGGATTTCTCCCTTCTATATCCAGGGTCTGAAACGTCAGAAAATTAAATCCGTCTTTAAAATTTTTCGCGCAGAAATAGGCCGCTGCAAATAGCTTCTGTTTTACTGGAGGAGCTGCATTTACATTTTTAATTACGCCG
>JAOUOA010000351.1 GCA_029880625.1 Spirochaetia bacterium | reverse complement strand
CAGTTTCATCAGGCTGGAAACGGCGCTGTTGTTGTTTTTGAAATAAAAAAGGACAGAAATATTTTTAAAGAAAAGCCCAGCTTAATCTTAAAAGCTATGGCTGGTTCCAGAGATTTTAATGATCCTGAAGAAGGACAGGTCAATGGCGCGCTTGCTGTAAGAAACGGCGGAAGCACTTTGAAACCGTTTATATATGCTATGGCAATGGAAAAGCTGAATCTTTCTCCATATTCCATCATCGACGATTCTGAATCAGAATTTGAAGCCGGATATGACGGAATGTACAGGCCTAAAAATTATGATTTAAATTACTGGGGGAAGCTCACCCTTCGCGAGTCTCTGGCAGCTTCGCGGAATATCCCGGCTGTAAAACTTCTCAAAGCGGGAGGGATAGAAGAATTTTACGAACTTCTGAAAAAAATGGAGGTCGCCCATATAAATCACTCGCCGGAATATTACGGACCTGGAATGGCCCTCGGTACAACTGGATTGTCTTTGTTTGAAATTACAAGACTGTATTCTTCTTTTATTACCGAGGGAGTCCTGCTTCCTGTTGAAATTGGTTCTGACGAAAAAAAACAAAAACTGCATTTCGGCACGGAAGCTCAGATTTTTAATTCCGATACGGCCTACCGGATTACTCATATTCTTGCTGACAGCGAAATCAGAAAAAAAGCTTTCGGAAGAAGGAGTTTTCTGGATTTCCCGTTTGAAGTTGCGGCGAAAACAGGAACTTCAAAAGATTACCGTGATTCCTGGACCATCGGCTACACTTCGAATTATATAGTAGGCGTATGGGTGGGGAATTTTTCAGGCGAATCAATGCAGAATATTTCAGGCGTTTACGGAGCGGGTCGGATCTTTCATCAGGTGATTCGACTTCTTGAAGAAAATCCGCATCATAAATTTTCCTATCCTTCAGAATGGAGAGAAATATCAATCTGCAGAATTTCAGGGAAACGTTCCGGCCCTCACTGTCCGCGTCAGACGGAGCATCTTTTACGCGGCGATGATTCGCCTGAACTCTGCAGCGGAACACATGATACTGAAAATATACCAGGCAGCCTTGACAGCGGATTGAAAAAAATGATTCAGTCTCCTTCCCAGGGAGAAATTTATATTATAGATCCCCATTCGCCGGATCATTATCAGCAGATCCCACTGAAAATTATTCTGCCTCAGAAAGATGGATATACAATTGCTGTGAATGGTAAAATATTCAATCCGGAAAATTCAGTTTTAACAAGGATGCTGACTCTGAATGAGGGCAGACACAGGATTGAAGTTTTCAAAGATGGAATATCCGTTGATTCTGCTGAATTTGAAATTCAGTATTAGCCGAATGTATGAATTCGTGCACATGCTTTGCCTTCTTTTTTTGCGCAATAAAGAGCGGCATCTGCAGTTTTAATGATCTCTGAGATTTCTGTATTTTTATCGGGAATTAAAGATGTAATTCCGATGCTGATGTCGATTTGAAGAGAAAGCCCGCAGGTTTGGATCTGTGTTTTTTTGATTTGGTTTAATATGCGTTTTCCGAGGAAACTTCCCGTTTCTTCTGTGGTATCTTCGAAGAAGAGCAGAAATTCATCGCCTCCGTAGCGGATGAGAATATCATGAGGGCGGATTGTATTTTTTATCTGGCGGGAAACTTCTTTTATGACGAGATCGCCGGCATCGTGGCCGTAGGTATCATTGATTTCTTTGAAATGATCAATGTCCACCATCATTACTGTTACCGGGGTATTGTTGCGTATAGACCGTTCAAGTTCGGACGGCAGGACCTGCGAAATGGCTCTCCGGTTCCAGGATTCTGTCAGATGATCGATCAGAGCTTCTCTGCGGGCATCATCAAGCTGTTTCATTAAATCTGCCTGAGTGGCATCCATTTTGGAAATACGAAGTTCGTCTTCTACAAGCGCTGCAAGATCTTTCAAAATATCCAGCTCATTGTCTTTTAAATGTCTGGGCTCATTGTCCATGAGACAGAGAGTTCCCAGATTTGTTCCTTCAAAATTGAGGGGATAGCCAGCATAAAAACGAATACCCGGCTCATTGAGAACAAGGGGTTCTTTTGAAAAATCAGGAAATTTAGTCGTATCTGAAATAATGACAGGTTCTTTGCTGTTGATTGCATATCCGCAGAAATAAACCTTTGCTTTCTCATCTTCGCCAGAAAATGCAGTTTCAGAAAACCATTTCCGGGCAGATTCATTTAATGATATTTTTGCATGGTTTACCTGAAAAAATTTACATGCCAGATCAGTAATTCTTTCAAACCGGCCTTCATTCGGGGAAAAAATAAATGGCATAGAATTCAGGGAGATGTTTTCTTCATTTAGTAAAGATGAATTTTCCTTTGTAATATTTCCCGGTTTCTTTTTCATTTGTATAACTCGATTTATAAAAAATTCAGATCAATAAGTTCAGAAAAGAGTCTCTGTATGAAAAGGATACTTTTCTTCATTTTCTGATTTCAATCAAATCATTGAATATTTTTTTAATTATACCGTAATAGTCTAAAGGGATTAGAAAAACAAGCTATTTATTTTCTTTTGATAGACTATGATATTAATCATCTGTGTGGAAAACTTCTATCTATACTTTTAATTTCTGAAAATGAGATGCATCGGATTCACTTTTTTCAATCCGGCAGATTTACCGCATAAATTTTGCTTTTCTCAACAGAAATGCTGCATTAATTTTGTCTAGTATGATTCAAAAGAGCATTTTCATTAAAATATTAGTCATTTTTCTGTCTCTTGGAAGCGGATTGCTTGTCATTGTATGCAATCAGGGAAATAAAAAGGGCACATCTTCCGGAGCACAAACTTCTGAATGCAAAGAATTGGAAGAAAAATTAATGGAGTCCTCCATTTATATGAGTACTTCTAAATCCTTCAATCCCTCACCGAAAGAAAGCAAGCTCCATCAGGAATACAAAGAAAAATGCAGGAAAAATGAGCAGCAGCCTTGATTGATTTTTTCCATGAAGTCCTGAATTTTTCTTTATACTTTTTTATTTTCATGATCATGTTTGCTCCTCTGGAGCATGTTTTCGCAGCAAAGCGCCAGCCCTTTTTTCGAAAAGAATGGCTTACAGATTTCGCGTTTCATCTTTTTCAGACGCTTCTCTGGACCAAACTGACATTATTTTCTATTGAGTGGCTTCATCATTCTTTTAATGCTTTCATCTGGATCATGCCTGTAAGGAATCTTTTTTCAGAACAGAATTTATTTTTGCAGATTCTCTGGATTGTTTTTCTTTCGGATTTTTTGATTTACTGGGGACATAGACTTTCGCATCAAATTCCGTTTCTCTGGAATTTTCATAAAATCCACCATACAGCCGTTGCTCTGGACTGGCTGGCTGCATTCCGCGAACATCCGTTTGACAATATTTATACGCGCGTGATTGTCAACCTGCCTGCTCTGGCTATGGGTTTTTCCCTGGATGCTGTTGCCGGTTATGTGATTTTCAGAGGACTCTGGGGAAATTTTATCCATTCCAATACGCCTTTTGGACTGGGTCCTTTTAAATACATTCTGGGATCGCCCAGGCTGCATCACTGGCATCATGATTTTGATAAAAACAGCAGGTGTAATTTTGCCAATTTAATGCCCGTTATGGATGTGATGTTCGGAACCTTTTACGATCCGGGAAAAATGCCGGAGAAGTACGGTATTGATGATTCAATTTCGCATCGCTATTTACCGCAGATCCTTCTGCCGGTGTTTCCGTTTCTGCGAAAATTTTTCAGGTAAGTTTCGATATTCAGGCGATGAATTGGCTGGTTCAGAAGATTTTCTTTCCCTTGGCTTTGTAACAAAAGAACTGAAACTTCTTGAAAAATTCTTTTGTTCATCCTTTATTTATACTTTTGAAAAAGATGAAACACTGCTGCTGCAAGGACAGAACCCAGAAAAGGCGCTGTTAAATAAATCCATAAAAACTGCAG
>JAOUOA010000350.1 GCA_029880625.1 Spirochaetia bacterium | reverse complement strand
ATTACCAATCCGGACAAAAAATGGGAGCGGGGAATCGAGAACATACACGAAAGGGAACATGGACATTTTTCAATAAAAATGGAAGCATTTACGGCATCTATTATTTTGACTCGTCTGATTTTACTGTCACCGGCGGCCAGGTCTATGAAAACGGGATCAAAATTTCAGAATCCATGCCGGAGAAAAACTGCAAGCAGGTGGTTACAAGACTGGGCCATACCGTAAAAGAATGCGAACGGGAAGCGGGAGGTTTTGCATCCTCGCTTTTTAAATACAGCCGTGACAGAGATGAGCTTCAGGCAATTTTGAAGATGAAAACCGGATTCTGGATTGAATACGATAAAAGCGGACAAAAAATAGGCGAAGGTTCCTATCTGGGCGGAAGAAAAGACGGTGTCTGGAATGAGCTTGTGGGAGGCAAATGGGTAAAGCGCAGCTATATGATGGGGAAAATCAGGTAAAACGGATTATTCCGTAAAGGCGGTGATCTCAGGCTTTTCCTGTCCTGCCCGGAACCGGATTACGCATTTTGTCAGCGGGGCTGTGATCTTTTCAACATTGCCCCTGTAATGAATCTGAACTCCGGGATAGATGATATTTCTGGCCGTGATCGTTACTTCGGCCGGATTGAAGCGGGTCATGCGGAGTTCTTTTAAGTCTTTTTCCAGCTTCTCTCCGAGCTGTTTGGTCTGTGTATATTCCTGAATTTTCAGGCGGAACTCTTCGCGTTTTTCTTCTGTGATTTTATTTCTCATTCGCTGGATAAAAAGCTTCATTTTCTGCATTTCATCGGTAAGTCTTTCAAATTCTCTTTTCGTTTCGTCCAGTTCTCTCGAGATTTCTACAACCTGCTTGTTCCTTTCGTAGTGGGTTCCTATCGTGATGACGGTGGGGATTTCCGCTTTGCTGCCGATGATATCTGCTGTTATGGAATCATAAGAAAGGATTTCTCCTCCGCTGATGGTGGAATGCTGGTCATTCAGTAAAATGCCGCCATGAGTGATGATGTTGCTGATGGTGATGGATCTGTCTACGGTAACGTCGCCGTTTACAAAAATTTTTGAATTGTCAATGTAAACGGATATCAGTTCCCCTTTTATAAGGAGTCTTCCTTCGCTTTTTGTATTGATGCCTCCTTTTACATTGAGGACTCCGCCAAGTTTTACATTCCCCGATTCAATCATGCCTCCCACAGAAATGCTGCCGCTTGCAATGACGGAAGATCCTCTTTCCACGCTGCCGCTGATTTCCACATCGCCGTCGTATTTAATATTTCCTGATTCGATCCCTACATCTCCTGCAATTTTGAGAACAGGATTGACTTCAATGATCTTATTGTTATGCGAGACAATTCCTTTTGCATCGGAAATATATTCGTTGAAGCCTCCTTTTTTTACAATGGAAACATTGATCCCTGAATCCAGCCGGGGGTTGCGCGGTTCTTTCTGCTGGACCTGGTCTCCGTATATACTCATGCCGGGTTCGCCCATTACGGGAAGGTGGTGGCGTGCAAGGGCCTGTCCTTTCTGGACTGTAATAAAATTTTTAATGTTGCGAAAATCCGCTTTCCCGGATTCATCTATGCTGACATGTTTGGATTCTTCAATCAGCATTTCAATTTTGCCGTCTATGGTTTCTTTGCCGCGGTATCCTTTCACAATGACAGCGCTATCATCCATCTTCTGCGTGGCATGATAGCTGTCGATGGCTTTCTCTATGGCTTCCGGATCCACACCATAAGAGATCCCCATTTCATTGAGGGCCTCTCTCACAGCCGTGACAGTGACGGAGGGATCATATGCGCCGCGTATTCTGAGACGAGCCGTCATATTGTCTTTTTCAACGGTTATATGTATTTTTTCATGAGCCATGAAGTTCCTGAAATTCTTCTATATATCTTATTTACAAACACTTTTATATCACGGGTGCTCTTTGTCAACAAAGCCGTTTACAATATAGATCGGAGATTTATTCTTGTTGCATGAGACCTGATACAAAAGCATTAATTCTGTCCGGAGGCGGCGCCAGAGGCGCCTATCATGTAGGAGTATGGAAGTTTTTGCAGGAATGCGGATGGAATCCGGATATTGTTTGCGGCACATCGGTGGGAGCCGTCAATGCTGCCGCTATAGGCGCAGGCCTGGATGTTCAGACAATGGAGATGATCTGGAAAGAAATGGATCGAAAGCATGTCTTTCATCTCAGATCTTTCGGCGAGCTGCTTTTTAAAATGAAAAATAAATCCTATACTCCTTTATTGAATTCACTCCCTTTGGAGCAATATATAAGTAGAACAATTGATTTTAATAAACTCAGAAAAAGTCCGTATGAGATCTATATTTCTGCAGTCAGCGTCCAGGACTCCACCCTGCATTTTTTTAATAAAAAACAAATCAGCATCGATCATATCCTTGCCTCCTCAGCCATTCCTGTCCTTTTCCCGTGGAGGTGGATCCAGAAACGGCCTTTCTGGGATGGAGGAGTTATGATGAATACACCCCTTCTTCCTGCATTGAGAAAAGGAGCTTCTGATATTATAGTGGTTCTGCCGTCTCCTGTAGGAGGGCGTGTCCAGGAGATCCCTTCCGGAAAACAGCAGGTTCTGGAAAGAGCTTTTGAACAGGTTCTTGCAGCATCCTTTCAGGTTACCCTGTCCTGTATGGATCTGAAAATTTCCAGGAGGAAGATCCCCGGCAAGCCGCACATCCGGGTGATTTCCCCGGATCGAATGATGGGTTTTCAGTCCATTCTGGATTTTTCATCCAGTAAAACTGCACAGTTTGCAGAAGAAGGATATAAAAATGCCAGGGAAAGCCTGGGGAAAAATTTCAACCGAAAATCAGGCAGTGCTTCCCCGGGCAAAAAGAAAGCTGCGAAAAAAAGACGCTGAATCAGGCAAAGAATCATGGACTAAAATGACCCTTTTCATGAATCGTCCCAATAATTGAAATTTTTATCCTTTCCCGTCACAGAATATGAAGAAAGCGGAATCCTCTGAAAGAAAGATGGAAAAAATGAATTTTTTGATTATACTGAACCCCATAATCTAATGCGAATACGAGAAATACCTTATAATTATACATCCTTTTCAGACCGGGAAATTGTCCTGCGTTTCCTGGGAGAGGAATACTGGGAAATCCTCAATCATCTTCGGACCCGGAGGGTTACGGGACGCTCTGCCAGGATGCTTTTTGAAGTTCTGGGCGACCTGTGGGTGGTAGAACGAAATCCCTATCTGCAGGATGACCTTCTGGGCGACAGAAAGAGGTTTCAATCTCTGGTAAGCGCAATGAACCACAGGCTGGAGCAGATTCAAAACCGGGCAGAAGGAAATCTCAAGGTTCTGGATCTGGCAGGCGCAGCAGCAGCAGCCGTCAGCGAATTTGAAAAAAGCTTTACGGAGATTCGCAATCAGAGAAAAAAAATATTAAGGTCATTGTCCCGCATTACGGCGAAAGACAATATAGATTTCGGAGGACTGGCAAGAGTCTCCCATGCCACAGATGCCAGCGACTGGCGAGTAGAGCTGCCTTTCGTTGTGATTTCGCCCGATACAGAAGAGGAAATACAGGATATTGTCTGTGAACTTATAAAGCTGAAAATTCCAATTATACCCAGAGGCGGCGGCACCGGCTATACAGGCAGCGCAGTTCCGCTCCATCCTTTCAGCGCTGTGATCAATACGGAAAAACTGGAGTCTCTCGGCTCCGTCCGGAAAACCATTTTGCCGGGACTGCAAAGCGAAGTAAGTGTTGTTCGTGCAGGAGCCGGCGTTGTAACAAAACGGGTTTCCGAGCTTGCAGAGGCGAACGGACTTGTTTTTGCCGTAGATCCAACCAGCCAGGATGCATCCACCATAGGCGGAAACATTTCCATGAATGCGGGAGGAAAGAAGGCTGTGGTATGGGGCACCACTGCAGATAACCTTGCATCCTATCGGATGATTGATCCTTCCGGCAATCTTGTCGTTG
>JAOUOA010000349.1 GCA_029880625.1 Spirochaetia bacterium | reverse complement strand
TCTGTCTCTTTCTTTTTACCTCCCGCAAGAAATTCTGTAGCCCGTTTTTTTGAATTTTGATAGGGATGGAGAAATTTGCTGAGTTTCTTCTGATCCCATAAATAAAAAACAAAATATCCGGCAAGGGTGCTTTGAGATTCCGGTGTGGGACGTCTGGAGCGGGGGCGAAATTCACCGGGTATTGGATTATTGTCATCCCTGACTTCTTCTATATAAAGAGAAAGACTGTACGGCATGGCTGCTTTTTGGAGATTTGTACAGCTGACCGGATACTGAAAGTGCTGTGCCTGCAGAAAAAGCGCAAGACCTTCATGAAGCCAGAAGGGGCTTCCAGGACGGGCCGTTTCAAGCATTGCATGGGAAAGTTCATGTTTCCATACTGTTACAGGCGCATCCACTGAAATATTAATTCTTTTTTCTCTTCTTTCAAAATCAGCGAGGGAATCAATCGGTACTCTTCTGTATCGCGAATATGATTTTTGATTTCCATATATAATCAGCCTGATTTTTTTTTGATTTCCTGCTCCTGGAAAAAAATCTTTCTGAAAGGACTTCCAGATTCTCTCTGCATCCATAATCTGTTCCCGATAATCTTCCAGTTTTAGAGAAGGTTCAGAATAGACTTCAAAGTGTTCTGTAATAAGATCAGGAACAGGTTTGTCTTCCCAGGGAACCCTCTGTATCGTTTTTGTTCTGCAGGAAATTAAAAAAAGAAAAAAGAAGATAAGCAATAAATAGGGTTTCAAAAAATCCATGGTTTTACAGCATAAACTCAGTATGAATGTTTCATTTGAATTTCCGCCATTTTATGCATTTCAACCAGTTCCAGGATGGCATAAATATGGGAACTTACATTCAGGAATTTAAATTTAGTTTTCTTCTTTTTTTCAGGATTGGAGAAGCTGCGATTGATATTTACAAATTCTGTGATCCCGAGAGAATTGAGGTATTCAACAGAATAAAAATCAAACTCCAGACATTCAATTTCAGGCCGGATAAAATTTCCTTCTTTTAAAGCGTTCATGATATGATTATCACCATCAATTCTTTTATCGTTTATGGAAATTTTTAGTGTATTTCCTTCCTGATTTATTTCAACATGTATCATTTCTTTATTAATTTTCGGCCTGTTTTTGAAAAAAAAGTATTTTTTAAGTATGTTAAGAAAAATGCTTTCAGTCCAGAAGTCCTGTTTCAAAATCACAATTTTGATGCCTTCCCTTCCTGAGTAATTTACAGGATACAGATTTTATCAAAAAATTCGTTCAATTCGGAAAAAATTCGTTGAGTTTCTCTTCATTGTTAAAAATTACCTGGATTTCAAGGATGTCTAAAAAAATCCAGATTTTTTTCAGTAAAAATTGTAATTTGTCAGCCCTTGTAGTCCTGACAGCCGGAATTTACTATGTTTATCATTTGAGGCATCATTCCGTATGGATGATCCTTATCTTTTCCTTGCCTGTTGTCATCTTTAATTATTTTATATTTTTAGTTTTAATCAACAGACTGAAAAAGATCCTGTTTCATTTAAAAATATTTAATTTAAGAACTGAAATTTTTATTATTATAGTTCTTTTCCCCGTTCTTATATTTTTTCTTTTTGATCTGTTTCTTTACATTGCCATCCTTTATCTATGGATAGCGCTTCAGCTGGTTCAGAAAAAAAAGGACCTTTTTTTAATCGGTTATGCCGGATTGATTTTGTTTTCCTGTATTTTCCTTTCCAGGATTTTCCTGGTTCAGGAAGAAAGAGCTTTTTTTCTGATCAGAGCATATGCTCTTCAGTTTCGTCATCGTGGCGAAGAAGTTTCCTGGAAGAAAGATTCTTCAGGAATTATTGTTTTAAGAAGAGGCCAGCCGTATCTTCATATAAAAATTCCCGAGGAAATGTATTTTCATGGACCTGAGAAAAAGCGTCCCGGGTTTGATTACCCTGAACCAGGAATTCCAGTCGGTATGATTTCATCTTCGGAACTGCATCAGGAAACAGCGCCTGCTATGTGGATTTTTGAAAGTGAAGCAAAAGCAGAGGATCTGTCTGTATTTCAGTCAGAGTTTAAAATGTTTCTCGGTTACAGAAAAGAAATTGGCGAAATTTCAAATATTGTCTTTGAAGGAAGAAAAGAAATTGAAATCAGCGGAAACAGTTTGAATGGCATTTTCTGGATTTATAAAGAAAATGCCGGCGCAAGAAAAAGAACAGGGCTTTATATTCTGAAACGAAATAATTACAGCCTGATCTTTCTTCTCCACGACCTGCCTGTAGACGGATTTCCCCATCATCCTGCATTGCTTCAGCTTCTGTATGGTTTGCAGTTTTAATTAATTTCTGAGGGGAAGGGAAAGAAGACCCAGCGGATCCACTGGAATCCCTCGAATATAGAGTGAAATATGAAGATGCGAACCGGTAACAGCGCCAGTAGCTCCTACCGTTCCGATCTTTTGACCGGCTGAAACAACTTCATCTTTTTCAACAAGAAGTGAATCCTGATGCATATATGTGCTCATAATTCCATTCCCATGGTCGATCAGGGTTAAATTTCCTTCATAATACATTTTTTCCGAAAGAATTACTTTCCCGTCTGCAATTGCATAAATTGGTTCTCCGACAAGACCCCTCAGGTCAAGTCCTCTGTGAACACTGACAGAAGGCTTAAGAGTAATTTTTTTACCTTTGTTCATTTTATATTTTGAAACGACTCTGGTTGCGTAAAAGGGAGAGGTGATTTTGTGCATATCACGCGGGTGTGATACTTTATTTGATACTCTTAAATGATTTGTATAGATTGAAAACGCCTTCTTCTTTTTTTTCTGGCATTCTTTGATGAATACCAGCGTTTCATTGGTTAAGGCAGAAGTATTGGAATATTTTCCAAGATCCATACTGCTGTTGTATCGTGGGAAATCTGATTTGGCTACATAAAAAAGGGCTCTAGCTTCGCTGACATTTCCTTTAGGACCGGCAAGGACTGTTAATTTCTCAAGTCCAGTTCTTGCGGTTGGAGGGATTGCAAAAATTCCCCGGTACCCCCATTCTGTTTTTGACAGAGGGATGGTTTTATTAGCATAAATGCCTGCTGCCTGAAATTGATCCGGATCAATATTTTTATTGGCTATGATTTCAATATATACAGGTACTCCCTGTGCAAAATCCCTTGCAAAGAGTTTTACATCAAAAGAAGTGCCGTGAAAGCTGATACCGTGTGTGTAGCGATTGGTGAAATCTTTCGGGATTTGATATTTAGTATGTTTAAAGACTTTTTTGTCGGTTATTAATGCTGCGGAAACCTGACCGACATTATTTTCAGAAAAAACATTTTGATTGAAAAAAAGGATGGAGGCGATCATGATTGCAAGAGCAGTATATGGGATTAATCTTTTTTTTAACATTTTCAACCTCCTCGATTGCAGCCGGAATGGATGACTATTTATATTGACTGAAAGAATCAAAAATAGTTTTCATTATAATGAAATATATTTTTGATTTATTTGTATCCTGACAAAACTTATAAAAAGAAGCAGGATTTAGCCGTTGTATAGTAATTTTGAATTACTTAATTTAACCTTAATAATATATATATCGGTCTGTAAAGATGAAATTTCAAAATTTTTAAAAAAATTGAAATTTAGCTCATTAAATGATATTTTTAACATGAAAAACTGCTCATTCAGCATTCTGAGGAGAAAAAATTCCGAAAATAAAATTATACGGATTGGTGTATGAATTTAATCAATAAGATGTCTCTAAACTATAATAAATCTCTTTTTGTTCAAAAACATTTGATTTATGAACAATATTCGTTGAAAGTTTTCCAAAAAAACTTCGGGACAGACTCATCTTTCGTATTTTCTGGAATGTTGAGAGCATGGACCTTTGCCGGATTATGTCTTCTATTGCTAGCTTATCCTGATCAACTTTTTTCAAAAGAGGAAAATATTGCCATAAAAAGCGTTACAATTGAGAAAATTAAA
>JAOUOA010000348.1 GCA_029880625.1 Spirochaetia bacterium | reverse complement strand
ATTGTTTAGATTCATAATGCACCTCAATGGGATGATTTTGATTTAACAGATTTCTGATCGATTCATGGTTCCCTTTACCGGATCTGGACATTTGAAGATAGTAGTATTCTTCAAGAATTTTTTCCTGACGTGCGAGAAAATACTTTTCGAAATCAGGGCCTTGATAAATATTTTTCTGAATGCCGTCACTTACAGCCATCTTTCGCAAAATTGCTTTTTCAAGAAGAACTTTTTGAACGTTCAGTGTTAAGCTCTTGATTTCTTTGAAGTCATAAATTCTGCCGTCAGGAAGACTGTATAAAAAACTGCCGGAAGAAACTTTTAGACTTCCGCTTTCTGCACTCAGTGCAGAATCGTCTGCAAACAAAGATTGATGCTTTTGAACAAGATCCTGATATAGAAGAATGGATGATGACGGATGCGAGCAGGATGCACTTTTATAAAGCGAAACGAAAATGGTCAGGCAGAGAAAAAGAGATTTGAGTTGATTGAAAAACTCTACCCGATAAAACCTGTCCGTGCATCCTGCTCTCATCTATATTCTATTTGTAAAAAAAATCCAAATCGTTGCATTGATTTTTGAATTTTTTTTACAATAATGAAATTATTTTCACTTTTTTGATTTAACCTGCATCTAACCTGGACATAAGGTGCTATTTTTGGAGAATTGCCAATGAAACCGATTTTATATCTCACGCTTGCCCTGTTTCTTAGCAATGGCTGCATTGTTACTGTTAAGAAGAAATACAAACCTGTCCCGAGTTCATTGCCTGAAAATCCAAGAAATCTTGTTCTTAAAATTGAATTCGAAACATACCATGCGGGAATCAAATACCAACCGCCCGCTCATATTCTCTCTTCTCATGTGCAGACTAAGGATAAAATCAGATTGTTATTTTACAAATCAAAACAATTCAATGACGTAATACTGGACAATCACGATTCTGCAGAATTAAAACCTGATCAGTACAAACTGTATTTAAAAATCAAAAAAAGCCAGCCTTTGCCGTATGATACTTATAAATTTCTTGGGATCATGGGCGGTTCAACTTTTATGCTGATTCCTGTCTGGGAGACAATCGAACATGAATACGAAGCGACTCTTTACGACCACAAAAACAATATGGTTCATAATTATAAAAACCACAATAAAGTAAGATCCTATTACCATCTGCTTTTTCTTCCATTTACCTTTACGCTTTATAAATCCAAATACATTAACAAAAATCAATTTATTGATATACTCAGCAATATAAGTCCTCACATGACTTGATGATCATGACAATAAGAACAGACAACAATCTGTATAGAGCTGACAGTCCGGGCCATTCTTCCTGGCCTCAACCCTCATTTTGACGGATCGCGCACGAACAGGAAAAACCAATGTGAGCCGCCGGACAGGCTGCGGCAAATTGGCCCTGCGGACTTCAAATCTCTGACGATACATAAAATCATGCTAAATATATAATATACATTTAGCATTTCATAATATTTTTATTTGACAGATCCGGAAGGATTCATATGATCTATTTACCGATATACTGATGATTGAGAGATATTGTTTATTAAGTTAACTATCTATTATGCTCAAATATTCATCATACAAACTGGAGTTCTTTTACCTCGCTGCTTGTCTTTATGCCTGAAAGTCAATATTAAGAAAGTATCATTTGCGGTTGAGGAGTATACTGAATTTCATCAATGTGCATCCACATAAAAAATAAGTCTCTTGAAAATCTGCCTGAAAGAGTTTAAAATAGTAATTTATCAATGAAGCAAAAAGAAAAATATATTTTAGAAAACCCTGACCGCTATATAGAAGAAGATCTTCGTAAGATTGAAGATCAAAATCTGGCTCCGGGAATTCCCGTTGGAAGCGCTGCTCCCCCTTTCTGTCTGGAAGATGTAAACGGCCAGGAAGTCTGCCTTTCTGATTTTCTTAAAAAAGGCCCTGTTATCATTTCATTTGTTAGAGGCGACTGGTGCCGGTACTGCCGGAATGAAATGGAATCACTTCACAGGGAACTTTCTGAAATTTATAAATTTGAAGGTTCTCTGATTGTCATCAGTCCGCAGATTGCCGAAAGCGGAAGGAATTTTATAAAAATAAAACAGTACGATTTCCCACTGCTGATTGATGCAGATCAGAAAATTATGAAATTATACCGGGTTCAGTTCGATGTTCCGCAAAAAATGAAGATCATCTACAGGGATGTTTACCATCATGACCTGGAAGATCTCAATGAAAACCATTCCTGGACTCTACCGGTACCGGCAACGTTTATTCTGGATCATCGAGGCGTCATTGTATCCCGCTTTGTTTCGCCGGATTATACAAAGCGGATGCCGCCTGAAAAAATCCTCAGCACGTTAAAAAATCTTTCAAATAAAAATTCAGATACGCTCCATGAATTAAAAAGCAGAAACGAAATTCTTCAGAGTAAAATAGAAGAAATTCAGAACCTGCAGGAAAAACTGATTCGCCAGGAAAAAAGGGCTCTTGTCGGGGATATGACGACCGGAATTCTCCATGAAATAAAAAATTTGCTGAATCCCATTTCTTCTCTTGATTTCATTAAAAAAGATATTTCGCCGGAAAATTTAATATGGGTGCAGATGATTTACGATGCAAGAGACAGAAGCATTGCCTTAATTGATGAAATCCGTTTAATGACAAAAAACGAAGAAAGCCATTACATCCTGTCAGAACTTCAGATAAATGAACTGCTCCAGGAATCCATACAGATCGCGAAACTGGACCGGGATATTAATAGCATTGAAATCATTACCGAATTTAAAGGAATCTTTAACATAAAGGGAAACCGCAACAAACTGATACAGGTCATGCTGAATTTAATCCGCAATGCATCACATGCAGTGGCCCAAAAGAAACAGGGAGAGGTCAGAATCATTCTGGAAAAGCAGAATGATGAAATCTCCATTCATGTACGGGACAACGGACATGGAATGGAAGCAGAAACTCTAAAAAAGATTTGGGATCCTTTCTTCACAACACGAGGAGAACAGGGAACAGGAATCGGTCTTGGAATCTGCAGAAACATCATTGAATATCACGGCGGGAAAATGATCTGTGAAAGCAGACCCGGCGAAGGTTCAACTTTTTCGTTCACTCTTCCGTCAGAATAACCCGAATAAATACATAAAAGATTTCAGGAAACACACCGTTATTCTGCGAAATGATTTGATCAGCACGGCCCTTAATTTTACACAGCCTGCCTTCATCCGTCAATCCGCGTTAAAATTTCCCGCAGCCGGTCCCTGACTGGACCCGGTGCACAAATCTAAATAATATTTTACATATATTGAACAAATATATATTCCAAATATATGATTAATTATTACATAATCTGTTGACAATTATTCTTCTCATGCAAAATTGGGATTTCAGGTTCTGAACAATTCTATTTCCTGAGAAGAACATGCATTTCATCCGCATTACACTGATTTTATCATTATTCCTTTTTTCTACCGCCTGTGTCCAGGCTGTACGGCCGCCCCATTCCGTAAACAGTGACGAGGGGCTTTTAGCTTTGGTTTTCAGCAATATAGTGACCTCAGGAACTACACCCGTAGCCCCATCCTCACCCTGCAATCCATGTAAAATATATGTAACAACACAAATCTACAATGGAAATCTTGGCGGAGTTACAGGCGCCGATGATAAATGCATGACAAATTCCAATAAACCGCCGGATGGAAAAACCTACAAGGCAATGATTTTGGATGTTACCAACCGCAGGGCCTGTTTTTACGGAGATTGTTTAACGGATCCTTCTCCCGATGTAGATAAAATTAACTGGGTGCTTTATCCCAATACTGATTATGTCAGACCTGACGGAACGCCAATTTTTACTTCCAATGCCAATGCGATTATTATTCTCCAACCAGGATCTCCAGGGGCAACAACACTGAGCAATCCAATTTCGTCAATAACGCCGATTGCTCCCAACGTCTGGACCGGTATGACTGCA
>JAOUOA010000347.1 GCA_029880625.1 Spirochaetia bacterium | reverse complement strand
TATTTTCAACTTATCAATATGTTTTTTGATAGCCTTCTCAAACCTCAACATCCCATTCGTAACTTCTTCAATAGCACTATCCCATTCTTCTTCAGGAGTTTTCCAACCAGCAATTTTATAGTTTTTTCTAATTGTGCATGATCTATACTGTGGAAGTTCAAGCCACTCTAATTCATCTCCAAAATCCGACTCAATGTCATTTTTATATTGATATAAGGTGTTAAAGATTGATAAATTTTCTTCTTCACAATCTTTTCCCCTATAGAACTTAAATACGTAATAATTTTTCCAAGATGATCATGGTCGCTTTTTTCTAATTGATTTTCAATAATAATATTATTTCCATTTCTATCGCTTCCGATTAAATCAACATTAAAATTACCCGTTGACTTTTCTCTTTGAACATCATTGATAGGGAACCCAACAATTTCACTCAATATTTCAATATTACCTTCAAGCCAAGTTGTAAAATCAAGAGCTTCGTGTTTCCATAAATCTCTTAAGTTTAATCTCTCAATTTTTCCTATCATATTACAACCCCTTATACAGATACAAAATTAACCGCCTTAAGCTCCTTCTCTAGATACCATCATCAATACGAAATAAGATTTTTTATTATTTGGCGTGTATATCACCTATATAAATCTACATTTTTTCCCATTCAAACAAATACTTCCTGATCGGCATGTTCGGATAAATTGCAAAAACCTCATTAAATTTAAAAAGCTAATTCATACAGTCCATGGTTCCAATTTTTGATATCCTTGGACTTAAATTTCTTACTAAAAGGTTTAACTAAAGTTTTATCTTTATATCCTTTCAAACCAGCCTGCATCAACAGTCACTTTTTCAACCATTTCAGTTTTCAATCCTAATTGGAGTTCTTTTAATTTTTCGGATAAATCTGAGCCATCAATAAGATCTATGGGAGGTGCACCATCCCTTGTCGCCTCATCTTTTGCAGATTGTGTGAATTTTCCTGTCGTGATAAATAAGCCTTTATCTGCACGGCCCTGTAACGCGCCGCGAAAGTCTCTTATTTCTGACGGACCAACAGATCCCTGATATCTTTTGCACTGAAAAAGAAGATGAAAGCTCAAAAGTCCGCCAACGCTGTAAATGCCTTTCCCATCAATACCATTATCACCAGAACGCCCTGTTACCTTTACTTCTTCACAACCTGCTTCACGAAGAACTCGCTGAATCAACCTCTCAAATGCATCCGGAGTCATCGCCTGCATGGCTGAAATCACTTCATCTTTCCAGTCGTGTTCTTCCGTTACATCAGGAGTCTCGTCCATTTCTGAATTTTTTTTATTTTTTGATTTTCCTTTAGCATCTTTTCTACTCAATTTATCTAGTTCTCTAACAAAAGACTTCACTTCTACAGCATCAACAGTTTTGACATCTGATTTTTCAGTTACAAGTGCCCAGACTCCCCTTCGCGAATTTTCAAGAAGACCATACCGCTTAAGATATGTCCTTGCCCATGCAATTCGATATTCCACTTCTGTAGAATATGTTCCATCTCCATGAGTGACTGAAGTAATTTCATCCGGGAGATCCATCAGGTGGATTATTTCTTCATTAATCTCCTTTATATTACCGGAACCGCCCAGATTTCGTAGAGCTTTCAGCAAAGGATTAAAAAAATCATCGTAGGTTGGGAAATTTGCAATGTCTTTCATGTTAAAAAAGGCTCCTTTACTTCTGGATTTCAAACTTAATTAGTTGTCTTTCAATTTGATCTCATTTCATTCCAGATCAAAACCGCCACTCAATATAAACTTCTTTAGAAGAGCATCAATTTTTATATTGATCTGAAACATGGAACTCTTCGTTCCATCAATTTTTTCAAAGTAGGCACTGGCCTTTTTCTTATCTACAGTATTTTTTAAATCATCCAGACGGCCATATTCATTGATATTCAGATCTGTAATATGCACTTTCAACATAGTGCGTAACTTTTCTTCATCAAGACCAAAAACTTCATTCATCTTCTTTATTTGATTATCTTTTGCAATGTACTGATATTCAGTAATGTAATCTCTGAATGTTTTTCCGCTTTCTAAATTTTTTGCATCTCCATTTTGCACATCGCGGAGGAAAATACCGGCAAATTTTTGTTCCTCTTGGTTCAGCATTGCAAAGGACTTATGCAGCTCATTCAGAGTTTTCTGCAATTCATCTTCGTTCAGGTCTTTGCTTTTCAGAACTTTAAGGTATTTTTCAAATTTAGAGTTCATATAATCCGTATCGATACGCCCCGTATCGATGGCATTTAAATGCCCATCAATTTCATAAGGAATTTCTTCATCTTCACCATCACCTCTCCCCCCTCCGCCGCCACCTCCGGGAAAGACTTCTTTATAACGTTGTGCTAAAACCAAATAATCAGTTTCAGTCATATCAATGGTAATTATGGATTTTGCATCTTCATTTTCGCTCTCAAATTCATATCTAGTTTTATCCCAGCTAAAACCCTGTATTTTGGCGGCTTCCAGATGCTTGTTAAAGTCTCTGAACAAATCTAAAAATTTTCTTATTTCTATTTTATCTTCTGGTAATTTCGAAAAATCCTCAACACCAGCCTGCCTGTACAATTCAGAAATTTCACCGTATATGGATATCATGCTACTTATATTTGAACCCAATCGTTCAACAAAAATAGCCAGCGGCTTATCCCCGGAATAAAGTTTTACTGCTTTTTCTATATTTTCCTGCATTGTATGAGGATAACGATAATAGCGAATGGTTCCGAAAGGCTTATCGGGTCCAAACAACCTGTTGGTGCGAGAAAAGGCCTGAATAATGTTTTCATACTCAATCTTCTTATCCATATACAGAGTATTGATCCATTTAGAATCAAATCCCGTAAGCATCTGATCGACAACAATCAGAAGATCCAGCTGTTTTTCCGGTTCATTTGCAATGCGTAAATAAGGGTCCTTATGCGCAAGACGCGCTGCCACATCTTTCTTAAACTTAGAATGGTTGGGAATGGTAAACTCTCGTTCGTAACGTTTGTTATAGTCTTCTATGATTTCTGCAAGGCCGAGTTCTTTATCGACTGCGCCTTCATTGTTATCTATATTAGAATCAAAAAGTGCTGTAATCTTCAACTTCGGCTTTTTTTCTTTCAACAAACGATAGTATTCAATGGCTTCTACAATGCTACTTGTTGCAAAAATAGCATGGAATTTTCCATTCTGACTGAGGGTAGTCCAGTTTTCTAAGATATCCTCAACGACTGTATTTTTATGTTCGTCAGTCCGGTATTGAGTCGAAGGTATATAATCCTCAATACCTTTTATATATGCGCCCTTATCGTCGGTGTAGCCGGCCATTTTAACATCATTCATGTATTTATTGAATACCTCTTTTTTATTCTCATCGGAGAAAGCATCCTCTTCATTTCCAGCCTTCGATTTTTCAAGAGCTATCGCTTTACGGAGATCTATATCCTTACATGTAAGAACCTTGTAGGGATCAAACCCGAGGACATTTTTATCACGGATACCATCGGCTATGCTGTAGCGGTGCAGCTCATCACCAAAAACAGAAGAAGTCGTATTCATTTTTTTCTGATTTTCTTCGTGAATAGGGGTTCCTGTAAAACCAAAAAAAATGGCATCGGTAAAAGTGTCTTTGATCGTAGTAAGCATCTCGCCAAAGGTAGAACGGTGCGCCTCATCAACAATAAAGACAATTCGCTTGGAGTTCATGATTTCAATATCGTGAGAATTCAATCCACCCTCTTCGTCTTTGATATTACTCATTTTTTGAATGGATGTAACAATCAACGTATTGGCCGGATCAGTGCTTTTTAATTTTGTAATGAGATCCCTGGTATCTTCCGTAGCCTGAATAGAGTCATTTTCTTCAGCAAAGTTACGATATTCTTCAAGGGACTGAGTACCCAGTTCAATTCTGTCCATGAGAAAAATTACTTTGTCTGCATCTTTGGAATTAGCGATCAACTGGGCCGATTTAAAACTGGTCATG
>JAOUOA010000020.1 GCA_029880625.1 Spirochaetia bacterium | reverse complement strand
AATAAAATTTCAGAATTCTTGCATGGATCAATCCTTCTCAAATTTTATTTAAAAGTTTCTTTTTTTTGATTTCTCTAGTTTTTATTTTTTTCTTATGGTACTGGCGTTGTTATTTTAACAGCGCCTATATCCTTGCTGGGATTTTCCCTTTTTTGGCAATTGAAACGTCCTGGAGCGGACATCTGGATGTTCTGGCTGTTTTTTTTCTTGCAGTTTCGTTTCTTCAGGTTTTAAAAAAACATTATTTTTTCAGCGGAATCTTTCTGGGATTGTCGGCCATGAGCAAACTGGTTCCGTTGCTGCTTTCCATTTTTTTTATGAAAGAAATTTTACTCCAGTACCAATGGCGAATACAAAAGCCGGAAAAACAAACTTTTCTCTCTGTCGGAGTATTCGGGATCGGTTTGATTCTTCCTTTTTTTCTTTATATCCCGCATTTATGGGCAGAGGGATATCTGATTTCATCGCTTGCTGTATATTCGCGGCAGTGGGTATTCGGCAGTTTTTTTTATTCCCTGCTCGGACTGACAGGAATGGATGGTTTCTGGATCCGTATTATTTCCGGTCTGAATCTGTTCTTTGCTGCAGCGATAATTATTTTAAGAAGAAGGGATCTGAAAACAAACCTTTTTTTCTTTATGATTTCACTTTCGTTATTTTCTCCTGTCGTTCACCCATGGTATCTGCTCTGGCTGATTCCATTTGCAGGAGAAAAGTATTTTTATACAGCTGTTGTTTTTCTTCTCGCTTCATATCTTTCTTATGAAGTTCTTGAAGGAATGTTTGCGAATCATGTCTGGCAGGAAAAACCTCTGATTATCATTGCCGGATATGCTGCGGCGCTTTTTGTTCTGGTATTTGAAACTTACGGCAAAAATATCCGAAGGCTTTTGGCAGGAAGTCAGGACGATCCTGCTACCTGAATTTTTTTATTAATGGGAAGATTCTTCGGATGATTTCATAGAAACTGATCACAATTCTCTCTTTGTTGTATTCAACCTGAAGGCTTGCATGCTGCGAAATTGCTTCCTTCAGTCTTTCAATGCTGTTGCCGAAGTAAAGGCGCATCAGAGAATCATATCCTTTTACAAGAAGCGGGATCAGGTGAACGCGATCTGGATTTGCTTTTTTAATATAATTCGAAATCACAGAGATCGTATCAACATTGGGCGGCAGATGGATGACCCGGAACCAGTCCGGCCTTTCCCGCGGGATGTCGTGATCAACTTTGTCGGTTAGAAAATGAATGACGAGAGGCATGGACCCTCTTTTTATATAGTTTTTAAGGAAAAGAACCACCCCCGGATGAAATTTTGAAACCAGAACAATATTTTTTTCATCAATCGGAAGATTCTGAAATGCAGGATACCACAAACCGAATTCAAGCGGAACAAGGTCAAGCTTCTCTTTCCAGATGGAATAAATGGCTTCAGATATAAGAAAAACAGCAAGATAGAGAACCATTAGAAAAACAATAAACCATGCACCCTCAAAAAATTTATTGTAGATGATATTCAGAAGCATCATCATAATAAAAATTAATGAGACTACGGTCAGAAATGATATTTTTTTAACACGGATCTGACGGATCATAAAACTCAGAACGTCAATATTCATTGCCGTAAGCACGGCCAGACCGTACATGCTTTCAATTTTATGGCTGCTCGGAAAAAAGTAAAGAATGGTGATGCTGAGAATTCCGAGAATCAGAGTCGTTCTTGGATTGTAGACGCCGCCATGGCCTCCGATTCCTGCAAATGATTTGGTTTTTTTCCAGGACATATCGCCGATTCCACGAGGAAAGAAATTCATTCTTGATGCACGAAGCACTTCTAAAGGAAAGTCCGTCTGTGCCGTCTGCGCTGCAAGAAGAAGCATAATTGCCGTTACGATACCGAAAGGCACTGCGAGATGATCCCCGCCGAGATGGTTGGCGATTTGAAGCGGCAGCGGAATATGCGTATTGTAAGTGACTCCGAGGCCAAGAAAATTGATAATCTGCATGGAATATGTTACAAGAACAATTGCATAAAGGATCCACATGGAAATACGGATTGTTTTTCCTTTAAAGTGAGGTATGTTGACGGAAGAATAGCCCACTTCCACGCCTGTAATCAAGGTAGCGCCGTTTGCAATTGCACCGAAAATAAAAGGCAGGGCATGGGCAGCTTCCACACTGTCCAGAGAATCCGGAAGAACAGGACGTTCCCATCCATTGAGCATGATCATGGAAATTCCGTAGCCATTTATGAGAATGTTCATAGTATAAAATAATAATACCGGCCAGATCATGTATTTAGCAAGATTTGCCAGGCCATACCGCTGTACAAAAGAAAGAAAAATAATAAAAAGAAGGGCGTACTGGAGTCTTTCTTCTATTGGAATAAAATACAGAGCTTCCACACCTGCGATAATACTGATCGCCTGGGTTGCAGGAAAATCCGCAAGAAGGCTTGCCGTTCCTGTCTTTCCAAGAAGCCCGACAATTTTTTTTAAGCGGGGATGTTTTTTAATTTTTGAAGACGTGATATGGGATGAAACAAAAGCGCCGCCTCCGAGTATTTTGTGGGTATGAACCCTTGTCATTTTATTATAAACAAGAATTGCAAAGAGATATACAGTCATTACAACTGCGGCGGCGGCAACAGTTGCTTTAACGCCAAGAGAATAATCTGAATAGATGAGAACGGCAGTGACTGCAACGAGAGCGTCTGCTCCATAAGCAAGTGAACTCCCGGGATCTGTTAAGATCGTGGCAAAAACAAGTCGAAGATCCTGCAATAAGCTGGTTTTTTCATGACTTGATTCATTTTTTTGAGAATCAGAATTCATAGTAGAACAGCAAATCCTGAAGAAGACCAGAATTTATAAATTATAGATAGAATTTATTCATGAAGATCATCGTCTATCCATTTTCGAAGCAGATGGGCGGCTTTTTTAGGATTGCTGCGGGTAATATTTCGTACGTTTTCCAGCATTTCCTCTCTTTCAGGCGGTGTTAACAGATAATTTTCAGAATTATTTTTAAGATTGGGGTTGTTTGGATGTTTTGGAGGAGTTTTTTGCTTAATTGACCGGTTTCTTTTTTTAGCGGGAAAAAGAAAAAGTAGAATTCCGGCAGTACTGATAAACAAAAAAAATGATAAAAAAATGATGAATGAGCTCATGGAACACAGGAAAACCATTCTGAAGATTTAATTTCAATATAAATTTTTTGAATTCTTTCAATCAAAAAACAAAAATGGATCGAAATGAAAAGGCTGTATTATGTGATTTAAATATAATATTGTTCATGAAGAGAAAAGTACGAATGTAATTGACGATTTGATCGGCTTTTGTTCTGGAAGTTATAAAGGGTTATATTCAGACGGTTTCATTCGTAATGTGCGAATAAATAAATTTACGGATTTTCCCTGAAAGATTGAGGAATCGGAGAAATTATGATTTCAGAAAATGAATTTAAAGAACTGGCTCTGCTTGCAAGACTGGACCCTGATGATAGAGATTTGGCAGGTCTGCGTGATGATTTCAATAAAATACTGGATTTTGTTGAAAAAATTAAAGAAGTGAACCTTTCATCTGCCGGAGAAATAAGAACAATGAATGAAAATTTAAACATCATGAGGCCTGATAAACCGGGAGAATTGCTGGATACACATGAGATTAGCTCATTTGCGCCGGAATGGGAAGCTGGACACTTTGTTGTCCCCGGTGCTATTGATTCAGAAGGTTAACATGTTGCGGCGCATAATGAAACTTGATATTTGATAATAATTTTATAAATCAATGATGAGTTTGAAAATATAAATTACAATTTGAGAAGAATGAATTAAAATTTGTTAAGGAAGCCTGCATCTTGCAGGAAATGAACTGGATTATAAAACAATAAAGCATAAACATTTTTGGTATATTTCCTGAGGAATCGAAACAGAAACGGATGATAGGTTTTAATTTAATAAAACTGGATTAAAAATATGAGCAATAATGATAATTTAATAAACAGAACTGCTGTTGAGCATGTAAAATCTCTTGAGAAAGGCGAATATTCTGCAAAAGATCTTGCCATGTCATGTCTTGAAAGAGCTCAAAAATCTTCGCATTTAAATATTTTTCTTGAACTTGATGAAAAAAAAGTTCTGAAACAGGCAGAAAACTCTGATCGAAAGCGAAAATCCGGAGAAGCAGGCCCTCTTGAGGGAATTCCTGTTGCTGTTAAAGATAATCTGTGTGTAAAAAATGAAATTACTTCCTGTGCATCACGTTTTCTTGAAAATTTTACTGCTCCATACAATGCATCAGTAATTGAAAAACTGCAGAACTCAGGGGCAGTTTTGTTTGGAAGAGCCAATATGGATGAGTTTGCCATGGGATCTTCAACAGAGAATTCAGCTTTTTTTACAACAAAAAACCCATGGAATGAAGATTACGTACCTGGAGGATCATCTGGAGGTTCTGCAGCTGCTGTTGCATCATTAGCAGTTCCGCTTTCTATTGGATCAGATACAGGAGGTTCTATACGTCAACCCGCTGCTTTATGCGGAGTGATTGGTGTAAAACCAACATACGGACGTATTTCACGTTATGGATTGGTCGCATTTGCTTCAAGTCTCGATCAAATCGGTCCATTTTCAAGAAGTGTTGATGATTCAGCGTTATTATTATCTATAATAAACGGAAAAGATTATAAAGATTCAACTTCTCACTTCAATGCAGATAAATATCCAATTCATCCTGAAATCAAGAGTTTGGAAGATGCAGACTGGAAAAAAATTCGGATTGGCGTGAATATTCCCTCTGAAGGCGATGCTGGATATGATGCAGAAGTGATACACTCTGCAGTAAAAGCTGTAAAATGGCTGGAAGAACGCGGCGCAACTGTTATTCCAATTCAAAGTAAGTATCTCGATTATGCTATTCCTGTTTATTATATTTTAGCAACTGCAGAAGCTTCCAGTAATTTAATGCGATATGACGGAATCAGATACGGAAGACGCACTGAAAATCCTGAAAATTTAATGGATCTCTACGTAAAATCCCGTACTGAAGGTTTTGGAACAGAAGTAAAACGTAGAATTTTACTTGGTACGTATGTTTTATCTTCAGGATATTATGATGCGTACTATAAATCAGCCCAGAAAGCCAGAAAATTAATCCAAAAAGAATATTCTGAGTTTTTTAAAAAAGTTGATGTTATCTTGCAGCCTACCTCACCGACAACAGCTTTTAAAATTGGTGAAAGAAATGATCCTGTTGCTATGTATAAAAGTGATTTGTTAACAATATCTGCAAACCTTGGCGGTGTTCCTGCAATCAATGTGCCATGCGGAAAAGATAAAAACGGTTTACCGATCGGGTTACAGTTAACGGCAAATTATTTTGAAGAGAATTTTTTATTTCAAATTGCATCATCAATGAGTAAAAATTCTGAATTTTCAATGGATTACAGCCCTGTAAGTGCGAAAATTTTATCAAATAAATCATTTACGCACGATAAAATTGCAATAAATGAAAAAAATTTAAAGAAATCGCAGGATAATTCGAAAAGAAATAAAAAAACGATTGAAAAATTAACCTATAAAAATTTAGATAATGAATTGATCCTTAACAAAACTAATAAGGAATCAGAAAATAAAGAGGCGAAAATGGAAAATAACGAAAGTTTTCTGGGAATGTTGACAGGCTCTTCAAAAAAGACTGTCAAGAAAAAATCCTCCAAAAAAAAGTCTGCAAAGAAAAAGGCTGTAAAGAAAAAAGCTAAGAAAAAAGCAGCTAAGAAAAAAACAGCTAAGAAAAAAGCCAAAAAGAAAGTAACCAAGAAAAAGGCTAAAAAGAAGGCCAAGAAAAAAGCCAAAAAGAAAGTAACCAAGAAAAAGGTGAAAAAGAAGGCCAAGAAAAAAGCCAAAAAGAAGGTGAAAAAGAAGGCTAAGAAAAAAACAGCTAAGAAAAAAGCCAAGAAAAGACGTTGATCTTTTCTGAAATATCCTGAAAATCCGCATCTCCTTCGACGGGGGTGCGGATTTTAATCTGTATACCGCTTTTTATTAAATTTTCTTTAAGTATATTCTTAATTTTGCGCTGCAAAATAGATTCTTAAGGGGAAAATTAATTTTTTACGATCAAATACTTCTTCTTGCCAATTCTTAAAACGTATTCTCCAGGAAAATTCAGCTTAAAATCCAGATCATGAATGGTTTCAAGATTTTCTCCAATTTTTATTGCACCGGAATCAATTAAACGCCTTACAGCTGATGTGCTTTTTTCCAGACCTGAATCCGTGATGATTTTAATTACGGATATGCTGCAGGGAGTCTTTTCCTGAATGATATATTCAGGTGTTCCTGGAGGGATTACCATTTTATTTCTTCCTGATGAACCTTTTTCCATTTCCCAGTGTTTACGTGCTTCTTCACCAGAATTGTTGCTGTGAAGATCATTTACAATGGTTGTTCCAAGTATTTTTTTTGCTTCAAAAGGATCCTTTTTGAATTTTTCCATTTCTGATTCGGAGAAATCAGTAAGAAGAATAAAATAGTTCCACATCAGTTCATCTGATATGCTCATAATTTTTGCAAACATGGGATACGGCTTTTCAGTGATTCCAATATAATTATCAAATGACTTGGACATTTTTTTTTGTCCGTCAAGTCCGACAAGGAGAGGCATTGTTACTATGGCCTGCTGATCTTTTTTATATTCTTTTTGAAGTTCCCGTCCCACTAAAAGATTGAATTTCTGATCGTTTCCTCCCAGTTCAATATCTGATCCCAGTTCAACGGAGTCATACCCCTGAATTAAAGGATAAATAAATTCAATCAGACTGATGCTTTCACCGGCAGCAAGTCGCTTTGAAAAATCATCTCTTTCAACCATTCTCGCAACAGTAAATCTTGCCGTAAGACCCAGTACATCTTCAAAATTCATTTTTTTGCACCAGACAGAATTAAAAACGATTTTGGTTTTGTCTCTGTTCAGAATCTTAAAAACCTGCTCTTCATAAGTTTTTGCATTTTCAATTACTTCTTTTTCTGTAATTCTTTTTCTTGTCGCGGATCGCCCTGTTGGATCGCCGATCATTCCTGTAAAGTCGCCGATTAAAAATTGGATTTCATGGCCAAGATCCTGAAAATGCTTTAATTTTCTAAGAAGAACGAGATGGCCGAGATGAAGATCCGGAGCTGTAGGATCAAATCCTGCTTTAACCTTGAGAGGCTTCTTCTCCTGATTGCTTTTTTCAAGTTTTTCAAGAAGTTGTTCTTCCGGTATGATTTCAACGGTTCCTCTTTTGATTTTTTCAAAATCAAGAAGTGTTTTTTCAGAAAATTTCTGATCTCTTTCAAGGTTCATGATGTCTTCCTGTTCATTTATATGGCTAAGTGAAAATGGAGGGATGGAGGATCAAGCAGTTTCATGGTCGCCTTTCCATGTAATGGACCGCCTGGTCGATATTCCAAGTAAATTCAGAGCTTTTGATGTAATAAAATTGGCCAGATCATTCATTGAAGAGGGTTTATGGTAAAAACCGGGGCTTGCTGGAAGAATGACAGCGCCTGCAAGCGTCAGGTCTCGCATATTCTGGATGTGTATCAAACTCAGCGGTGTTTCTCGGGGCGTGAGAATCAGTTTTTTCCTTTCTTTAATGCAGACATCGGCAGCTCTTTCCATTAAATTAGATGCATGTCCTCTGGCTACAGCAGAAAGTGTTTTCATCGAGCAGGGCATGATGACCATTCCTTCGTAATTTGCAGAACCGCTGGCAGGGGGCGCACCGGTATCTGATGTTGAAAAGATTTCAAACTGATGAATTCGTTTTTCATCGGGGAGATTCCCCAGAATATCATTCAGAAAGGATTCTTCACTGCGGATATGAGGATTGATTTCTTCTCTGTAAACACGGAGGGCAGAGTCAGAGATGATCAATGCAGATTTTCCTTCTACAAACTCGGAAAGGGTTTGTAATAAATTTGAAATATAAATGGAACCGCTTGCTCCAGAAACTCCGATTATTAAATTTATTTTATCCATCATTATACAAAATCATCATCCCCGGTGATCTCCGAATATTTTTTAATAAACTCCAAAATGAAAGAATGTATCAAGAAGCAGTCCGAAAAAAAGAATGCTGCTGATCGATGCATTTACATTGAAAAATGCGATTGGAATTTTTGAAAAATCATCATAACGGACCATTTTATGTTCGGCAATAAAAAGTCCTGAAACAATCAAAAGTGAAATATAATAAATCCATCCGGAAGAAGACAGGATTCCGGCTGCAATGAAAGCGAGAATGGATAATCCGTGGGATATCTTTGCCGTGATGAGTGCCGTAGATGCTCCCAGGTTGGCCGGTATTGAATAAAGTCCTGATTTTTTATCAAAATCAATATCCTGGCATGCATAAAGGATATCAAAACCAGCAATGTAAAACATAAGACCGGCGCTCCAGAGGAAAGGTATCCAGGATTCAATTGTGCCTAAAACAGCTACCCAGGCGGCAAGAGGGGCAAGCCCGATAGCAAAACCGAGAACAAAATGGCAGAAATAGGTAAAACGCTTTGTAAAAGAATAAAAAAGTACAAAAAATGCTGCAAAGGGGGAAAGAATTCCTGTCATGGGATTTATCAGTAAAGCGGTAATAAAAAACAGGATGAGAAAAAGAATTACAAACGTCCATGCATTTCTTAAGCTGATCTGTCCCGACGCAACTTCGCGGTCTTTCGTTCTTGGATTTGCTGCATCATATTTTTTATCCACAATCCTGTTGAACCCCATTGCTGCGCTTCTTAAGAAAACCATACAGAGGATAACCTTGAAAATAAGGAGCAATATTGAAATGAGAGGCTGATCTTGGATATTTGAAATTTTAAGAGCTTCGATTAATGCTATCCCCGCAAAAGGAAGAGCAAAGATAGAATGGGAAAATTTTATCATTTTTAAATATTGTGCTAAATGTGAGACCATGAATAGTAACAGGATAAAAGGCTTAATTTCTGTCAATTACTGCATTCTTTCAAGTTGACCCTGAATCTGCCTGCAGGAAATTTGAACCTCATGATGAAAAGAATCTTAAAGGGAACTTTCTTAACTTTCAGTGTTTTTTTTACCGGCTGTTTTGAATATCATGAAAGCCTTTTTTTTCTGCCGGATTACAGCGGATATGCAGATATTCGCTATACGGTACCCATTTATAAAGATGAAGACCGATCTATGCTGGCATATCTTCCTGTTGATCAAAATAAAATTATCGAAAAATATGACCGTTATCTTTCATCCGATCAGTACAGAATTGAGAACTACAAATTTGATAGAATTAAAACAGATCTTTCAGAAGATCAGGGAGAAGTTGCCTACAGAGTTTTCTTTTCTGATCCGCGCTCGCTTGAATATCTTTTAATTGGAAAAAATAAAATCTACAGAAACGGCGGCAGACTGTATCTTCACAGAAAATTTTCAGCAACCGCTTCTCCCCGTGAGGAAGCGAGCCGGATATCAAATAACCTTTATACAAAAGTACTGCAGTCTTTTAATAATAAAAAACTTACGTTTCAAATTGTATTTCCCTGGTATTATGATCTGGTAACGAATCTTGGAAATTTTTCCAGACCGGGACTTCATAATTTTACTCTTCCTCTGGAAAATACCTTTAATACGGAAAAGCCGATTGTCTGGAAAATTGAACTTAAAGCAAATCCAGTTCCTGAAGCAGGCTTTTAAATCGATCGAGAGATTTTAATTCAGGCTCCTTCAGTTTGTAATGGAGGCTTTCGGTCAGATATTCCTTAAGAGAAGGATCATCCGCTTCTGCAATAATTTCTTCGATATGCTGAAGGCCGATTTCCAGTGACTCTTCAAAAAATGAATCCGGAATTATTTTGTTTTTTGGGTAAGCCCAGAGCGCAAACACAAAAGGAAGACCTTCTTCTTCGTTCCACCAGCGTCCAAGATCTACATGGATCAGACTGTCATTCTGATTTTCTTTGTGGTATTGATATGCCTTATCGCCAATTACAAGACCACCGGTTGTTTCAGTGATGAGGGCCGGAATCTTTTCAGGATCTGATTTTTGGTGAGGAACGATCTTCCCAAATTTTTTATACAGAAGAATCTGTAAAAGAGCTACGGATGTTCTTGAACCCTGATCGGATAAAAAAAAGTCCGGCAGCCGTTCGGTATCTCTTGTAAGATAAAAAATGGAATTTACTTCAGATGCTGCGCAGACTCCGGCAGTTTTGCAGAATGAAAATATATCTTCATTGCGCAGACATTCAACAGAGCTTATCAATGCAGCATCCAGTTTTCCGCTTTTTAATAATTTATACAGATTGGCTGGCGTATCATTATGTGTGTGCACTGAGGGGTTTTTACGAAAACCATAATCCAGAGGTCTTGAGTTGATATACCGAACCAGTCCGATGCGCATCGGTCATCATTTTTCAGCCTGTAAAAAAAATCAATCCTTGAGTTATATTTTTTTATCTTTCTGTTCAAAGTATGGTTGTGTAAATTGTCTGGATAAAAATATTATGGCTGAGGCTGCTTCATAATTTAATATTACGCTGTTTTCAGCATTGAAAGGAATTGTATTGAAATCTAAATCTTATATTCTTGTTTTTTCCTTTATTTCTGCCGGACTGGTCCTTTCCTGCACCGGGAATCGGAAAAAAGATGATTCTCAGCAGAATCATCTTTATACAGACTCAAAAAAAGGATTCCAGATGAATATTCCTGCCGGTCTTGAAAAAAAGGAAAGTTCCGCCGAGGGGATCACAACTCTGGAGTTCCCTTCAGAAGACGATGAAGGAGTTACTCAGTATATTATTCGCATTCGCCTGATTGAAGGCGAGGCCGATTTGTTTTCTCCTTTATATGAAGCTTCCTTTCTTTCCCGATGCAAATGTTCCATTAAAGAAAGAGGCAGTGTTCAGTTTGCTGGAAGACCTGCAAGACATTATATCGTATCATTGAGGAATGGAGAATGGTTGGGAATCCAGAGGCATATACCAGGAAAAGGAAAAATTTTGATTGTAAGCATAACCGGGCCGGTTTCCGGACATGCGGAGCTTAAAGTTTTGTTTGATCAGATTTCCTCCAGCTTTCGTTTCCTGGAAAAACAGTAAGAAATAAGAATATTAAATTAATTTTCGGAGATTTTTATGATCTGGGTTGTTCTTGGAATTGCAATTGTTCTCGGCGCTTTCGGCCAGATTTTTATGAAAGAAGCAATGAAACTTGCAGGACCTGTTCCCATTGATCAATCGATCAAAGAAATCGGGTTTTATTTTATTTATTCTTTACTTTCAGTAAAAATGTTTTTTGCCGTCGTCTGTTACGGGATGAGCTTTGTTCTTTGGCTGGGCGTTCTTGCAGAAGAAGATCTTTCCTTGATCAGGCCCATGATGTCTGCCGGGTATTTAATTACCCTGTTTTACGGATTTTATGCCGGCGAAAATGTAACAATGGATAGGCTTGCCGGAACCCTTCTCATTATTGCAGGAATTTATTTTCTGACAAAGAGCGCATTGCCTGAATCATAGACTGCCTTTCAATTAAAATTTCTGCGTTAGAGAGGCAGAGGCTTCATAAATCACATCGCCGTATTCTATGTCATACAGGATTTTATAGCCTGTTTGTGAATCGAATCTGGCAGCTCTGATGTCAAGACTGAGAAGAGTCATGATTTTCCAGGTGAGCTTCATATTCCATTCTTCTCCGAGTCTATTGTCTGTCTTATTTGTGTCCATATAAAGTTCGTAGTAATCATTATATGTGATGGTTGGCGTGCGGAATGCATCAAATGTATAATATGCAATTTGATAACTCAAATTCTGCAGTATGTCAATGTCAATTCGGATGCCTCTCTGCACCACTCCGGTCAGTTTTCCCAGAGGGAAAATGGAATAACCGCCGGAAGAATCCAGAGCAATGTCTGATCCCTGATATGCAGAGCCTGCCGTTCGGAATTGGTCTCTTCTATAATCAACCGGATCGCCGTTCGGTTCAATCCCCGGCCGTCCAGATGCTCCGGCAGCCATAAGCGTAACCTTTGTCGAATCCAGCAGCTGGTATGACATTTCCATTTCTCCAGCCCCTGCATTCACCCTGTGCTTGGAACGGAGAGGATAGCCGATTCTCAGAGCTTCTTCATGGATGAATTTTATGTCAGGAAATAAACTGAATTTTTCATCAAGGGAAGGGTAAAAATAAAAGGGCCGCTTGAAGGTGCCTGCATTGTAAATCCCATGGAGCAGGAAAGTGAATTTTTTGTAGCGAAACTGCATGAGAAGACCGGCCCATGATATGGCAGAGGTTTCATTATCGTCATCGCCTTCGTCAGAGGGATCACCGTCTCTTCTGTGGACAAAATAGGTGTCGGTTTTCAGCCAGCTTAGACCCGAAAACTTCCAGCTGAGAATTCCCATATGGACATTATGGAAATTGGAATCAGAAAATCCGTTTGAATCATTGTCAATTCTGCTGTTGTCTTCTTTGCGAATATAGGAGGCTTCCAGAGAAGAATATTTTCCCTCAAGAGAAAGTTGTACCCCGGCACCGCTGGAAGCGAGAACAATTCCTTTCGGCGTTCCAATCGGGAAAAGCCCTCCGCGGATAGAAACTGTATCTTTCAAATTATGAAGCTTTAAAAAAAGCTGTCGGGTCTCAAGATTTGAAGCATTGCCTTTCCCTCCGCTGCCAGGTCCGGAAGATTCAGGATTGTCCCGGCCGAAAGTAAGGTGTCCCACTTCAAGCCCATACACAATATCAGCGTAAGAATTCGGGCGGAAAGAGGAGTCCAGACGAAATCGTGCCTGGTAATAGTCATCGGATTCCTTGCAGGGAGATTTTGTATTTCCGTTTGTGATGGGCATGAAATAGGCCAGGAATTCGTCTTTGGAGCAAAGTCCTTCATCCTGTTTCTCCAGAGGAAGATCACGGCTTAAAAAAAATCCGCGAAAAAGCATATCGCCTTTGTAGTCAAATTTTTCCCGTATTGAACTTTCGGAAAAAACAGGACTGACTGCGAAGAGCGCAGAAAAAATAAAGAATCCAGGGGCCGAAATATGTCTTTTGGCGTTTGTCAGTTTCATTTTTATTTTAAATATCTTGTTATGATTTTATTAAGTCTTCCGTCGCTTTTGATTGCGCGTACAAAAAAATTCATATAAAGCTCCAGCTCTGCATCGCCGCGGGGCAGAACAAATGAAATGTTCTCTTCTCTGTACGGGCTGACTAGAGGAATAAACGATGCAGGGATTTTCTTGGTTTTTTGAAGAGAATGGATGCTGATGGCATCGCCCACGAGAAGATCGATGTCGCCTTTTAAAAGAGCGCGGATCAGTTTGGCTCTGTCTGTAAATCCAATAATTTTGTGTCTGTCAAATTCCTGACTGTTTCGAAGCAGATCTTCATTTCTGGTATTTTTCATGACTCCAATTTTTAATCTTCCGAGTTTGTTAATGTCGCTCAGACCCCGTATTCTTTCCCGGAGAAATTCCGAAGATTCGGATTCAGGCGGAAGCACCCTTTTT
>JAOUOA010000346.1 GCA_029880625.1 Spirochaetia bacterium | reverse complement strand
TCTTGCAAGCAGCCTTCTGCCCTGTGTTTATCCGCTCATTCCTGTTACCGTCGGCTATCTGCAGAAACGTTCCGCTGACGGGGCAAGATGGCTCCATCCTGCAGTATACTGGCTGGGAACAGTTGTTGCCTATACAGTTCTGGGCACAATTGCTGCACTTACAGGCGGAACATTCAATGCCCTCATGCAGAGCGGAATCGTCATTGTCCTGACAGGTTTTCTTTTTTTATTTCTTGTTTTCGTCATGCTGGACTGGTTTCCCCTTTCGTTTTCCGGAGGCAGCAGAATTGTTGACCGCGCATCCAGGCGAAATGGTGTTTTTTTCACATTCCTTATGGGGACAGGAGCAGGTCTCATTGCATCGGCTTGCGTTGCCCCTGCACTTTTTGCCATGCTCATTTTCATAGCAAAAATTGCAACAGAAGGCAATGGAGGTGCAGGAACGGTTCTCTACGGCAGCCTTCTTTCCGCATCTTTCGGAGCAGGCCTTGGGGTTCCTTTTTTTCTTGCCGGCGTGCTTCAGGCAAAACTTCCACGATCCGGGAACTGGATGATGTGGGTTAAATATACTTTCGCCCTTTTAATTGCAGGAGCAGGATTTTATCAGATTTCAAAAGGATTTACTGTCATGGAATACAGCGATATGGATATTTCAATACTCATCCTGGGAGTCTTGCTGATTTTCAGCGCTGCTCTTCTTGGATTGAAACCGCAGGAAAAAAAGGACCCTGTTTTATTTACCCGATTTATATTTGCGCTTCTTGCTCTTGCATTTGGGTTTTCCGCAGTCATTCTCGGGATCAATCCCGGACTTCGGAGAGGCTCCGTGCACCAGGAAATTTCTTCAAAAAAAGAAGTCCCTCCCGAAGTTATCGCAGGACTGACTTTCTACAGAGATGTTGACAGCGCTTTTCAAATCGCTGAAAAAGAGAACCGGCGGATCTTTCTTGATTTCTACGCAGATTGGTGCACCAACTGCAAAGAGTTTTATACAATTGCTGAAAAAAATACGGAACTGAACCGCGCATTATCTGAAGCGGTAATTGTTAAAATCTACGATACCGATGATGAATTTTTTAATTTTTCAGAACAGGCGGATTTCCAGGAACTCCGCATTGGACTTCCCTTTTTCGCTGTTCTTGAACCTGACGGAAAAACTCTGATCTGGAAAACAACAGATTACAAAGATTCCAGGGGAATGATTCGCGCTCTCACGCAAAAATAAAACAACTCTGTGGACACCGAAGGCCTGAAATTCTGAGATTCCATTATAAATCCGGCAATTGACCGTTATTAATTATTCTGACCTTTATCCATAAAATAAAATTTCTTCATGACTTCAACCATGAAAGGATGATAGCAGTCCAGGGACATATGAGCTCCGTCCACGTAGGTATTACAGTAAAATTCATCATGATGGACTAGATCCAGATAGGGGATTGAATATTGATCTGAAACATCAAGAATCTGTTTTTCCCATCTTTTAATTTTCGGAGAAAGCTCCGGATCCGTATCAAGAATCTTCTGAAGCGGCCTTGACGCAGGGGGACGCACGAAGACAACTTTCGCACCCTTCGATTTTGCTTTTTCAACTGTCCTGATTAGAAAATCCAGCTGTCTTTGAGAAAAAGTATAGTTGCTGTAAAGCCAGTCAATCGAGCTTCTGGAGCTGAATTCAAGAGTTGCAAAATCCCTTTCATACCAGTTCTCACGGGGAATAATGGACCGGCCTGCGCCGCGGTTATTTCTCTGATAGAGGTCAAGCTCGTACAGACCTCTCAGAAAAGGATCATTAGGATCCTGGATGCGTTTTTTAGTTTTTTTAATATCAGGCGAATATTTATACGATGCAAACAGCCATCTTCCCAGAAAATATGAAATTTCATCATTGCTGAAAAGCTCCTGATTTCTGAGAATAAAACTGAGGTCAAAACTGTAGGCGAGATTAGATTTCAGGAAGGCCCCGGAAGCATCGTTATACTGAAATGGGTCGGTTTCCACAAGGATGTAGTCTGGAAATACGCCTCTTTTTTCAAGAGAATCCAGAATATAGTAATAATATGCAGGCGCGGTCACAGGTGCGCTGAAATTGAAAAGCTCCCGATCCGGGAAATTCCTTTTAAACCTTGAATAATCAAAATACAGAAGACGGGAACTTCCAAGAATCACTACAATTTTTTTTGACCGCTCCAGCTCATTCGATGAACTGAGAATCCTGTCCTTCGTAACTTTCATTTCATCCATCAGCTCGTCTTTATAATCAAAATAAAGAAACGTTGCATCGCCCTGCGTTATTTTTTTTACGGAGGGGATAAGAGATATTTTTTCCGCTGCAAAAAAGAGAAAAAAGACTGCAACAGGATAAAAAATGTACGGACCGGGGAATTTATTTTTCACTGAAAACCTCGCTTTCGTTCCCTTGAAGGGTCATAGGGCGCAAAACGGATGATTTCAGGAATTACATGGCTGTAAAAATCCCTGTTCAGCTTATTTGCGCCTTCACACTCATAGTGCACCTGTTCAATAAAATCTTTTTCGGGATAATACGGGTCGGGAAACATGACCACCTTAATGTTACTGTACTTTTTTTCAAGAATACTGAGTTTCCTGAAATAATTTTTATGAAAGCGTGTATCTCTGTAATCGTCAATGGAAGGCACATTGGATACAATTAATTTTATATCTTTTGAATCCAGATACAGAGCAAGCTCTTCAAGGTATTTTAAATCCGAATCCACTGTATTGAAGGCAGCCTTCTGCATTTTAATTTGTTTGTCTTTGATATATTGGTACATCATTCGTTTGTTTGGCTCCAGCAGATCTCCCAGATTGATCTGGCCGTAGGTCCGGGCAATCTGTTTTTCGATACTTAGGCTTCTCTGGTATTTATGAAGGCCTTCAAAGCACTGCATCACTTTGGTTCCTTCGCAGGTACCGCAAACCGGAGGCACTTCTCTTTTTTTAAAATGAGACATCTGCAGTCCGAAAAACACATAATGAAGCGCATCCCTGTAACGGTATGTATAATATAAATTCGCGATAGATTCTTTCAAAATGAAAATTCTTTCTGCGCCTGTAAGCTGAGTGAAAATTTCACCCGGACCGAAGAAATGCAGATAGCGGTGAGAAAAGATATCCCACAGCATATCAGCAGCCTCTGGATTTCGAAAGTGCATTTCTTTCATGCCCAGTGCGTATTGAATCCTGTCAAAAACGCGTCTGTACATATATTCCTGAAGCGAATCCTCCGGGGCAGTACTGTAATGGTAAAAGGGATCATGATAGGGACGGTTCCAGGTTTTCTGGTACAGTCCGGGATCGCCTGCGAAAATTACCGCTGCAGGCGGAGATTTTCTATTCTGGAGATATTTTTCCATAAAAAACTTAAAATAACGGGAACCCATTGCCGGCATACTGAAATTATAAATGCTGTAAGGTTCAGCTTCCGTAGGCGCATGCCCCATCAGGGAGAGGCTTTTTGAAGCACCGATGATGATATAATCGAATTCCGGCTCCTTAGATTCGGCAAGCTGGCGGCGCTTCTCTGTTAAAAAAACCCCCGCCCCCGTAAAATATTCAACAGGCGCCGTACGCATGGTTATTTCAAGAATCAGAAAAAAGACGACTGCAGCAAGAAATGCGCGGTACTTAAAATGCAAAATAAATGACTTCACGTCCGAAAACTCCAAGGGTTACAATGATCAAAAACATATAAATATAGATTACAGAACGAACGATGGCATGCTTTTTAAAAATCCAGAAAACATCATTTTTAAAATACGACATGGCATCGAGAAATACAAGGAAAATAACAATCTTAAAAATACGGTAGGCATAGTCCCCTGCAGGAGCAATCCGGGCCGAACCTTCTCCGCTGTAGGGGAACGTCAAAATGGATTCCCAGAGCATCATCACATGATCCAGGTCATAGGCTCTGAAAAAAGTCGCAGTCATTGCGAAAACAAAAAATACTCCTGCCATTTTCAGAACTTTTACCGCTGATTTCACATACGGCGCTGCATCATCTTTGAC
>JAOUOA010000345.1 GCA_029880625.1 Spirochaetia bacterium | reverse complement strand
TTCTGATTTGAAGCGAAGGGTTTTTTCGCCTGTTTCAATTACCATTTCTCTGCCTTCATGATAGACAGAAGTCCCTTTTACTACATCTCCATTTTTAAGATGGATGTGAAAAGAAAAAGGTTCTGGAAAATTTCTGTTTTGAATTTGATCCTGAAGCTTCAGGGCGGATTGATCTTTATTATTTTCACCGCTCCATGTTTCTTCCATTACCGTATAATTTTCTTTAAGTTTTATCAACCTATCCTCCGGCAGATTTTCTTTTTTTATCCTGTTCTCCAAAATTGTCGCAGATTCTTCTGTTTGAATGATCGAGTCTTTTATGCCTGAATTTACAGTTTTTGTTTCGATAAATTGAATGAGAGAGTTTTCTTTCCGGTATTCTTTTTCATGCTGGGTGAGCTGAACACTTCCTTCGGTGACTTCTATGCGTGAATATTCAGAGTCTTTTCTGTATGCAGTGACCTGTGTGCCTAGGTATTCCAGGGAAGTCTTTCCCAGGATGAGAAAAACTTTTTCCCTGTCCTTTCGGTTGTTCATGGTTCTGGAGAGAAGCAGTCCTTTCTCAAGATGAATGACTGCGGTAGTTTTATTTCTGGAAAGAGAAATTTTCGAATCAGGGAAAAGGCGGACTTTCAGATCTCTGCCGTCTTCAAAGAAAATATCGCAGATGGAATTTTTTCCGCTGATTATCGTTTTTGCGTCATTTCCCTCAGCGCTGAGGCATTCGCCAGCGGCTGTATAGACGCGGACTTCCGGCCGGGAAGAAATAAGGAAGAATGAAAAGATAAAAACAGCAGCAATCCCTGCAGAAAAAATGCCGCTGTAAAATATTTTTTTTCTGTCAGGAAAAGGGATGATTCCAGATTGAGTCTTTTTATGCTCTGAAGCCTCAGGGCGGAGTGTTTCTGTAAGCAAGTCATCAATTAGAAGGTATTCCTGAAATTGATTCCAGTGATGGTGCGATTTTTGCACATCATCAATAAACTGATTTCTTTCGGTTTCTTTCATATCCCCTAAAAGATAACGAGAAACGCTTTCATCAAAGGTAGATTTTTCCATAATCTTCAGTTCCCGAGCTCAAAATCTTCTGATTTGAGTTCTTCTTTTAATTGCTGCAATGCAGACAGATATTTTCTGCTTACAGTTCTTCTGGAAATGCCTGCACGCTCTGCAATTTCATCCAGGGTTAAATTATCACGGTATTTATAATATACTATACTCCTTTCCGGTTCAGAGAGACATTCAATGGCTTTTTTTATGCTGATTGTTAAAGAATTTTTAATAAAATTATCTTCCGCTCCGATTCTTTGATCAGCTTCTAGAGAAATTTTCTCTGAGTCAGCATCATATCGAGAATTTTTCTTCAGATTCCTGATGCATAGATTTTTTGCAATTGTCCTGATCCAGGTTGAAAAGCTGCCTTTTTCAGGATTAAAGGTTTTCAGGGATTTTTGTACACGAATAAAGGTTTCCTGGGCGACATCTTCCGCTGTGTCAGAATCTCTGCAGATGGATTTTAAATAAGAGAAAACCCGGCTATAGTAACCCGAATAATATTCTTTCAGTTTATTTTCGTGATTTTCAGAATCCATGGGTAAAAAATACTGGAGAAAATAAGATTCAGTTATTTAATTGTAAATATTATTTTCAATTAAATTTATCAAAGATAATAAAAAAAGATTTCGTCAAATCGAATTATATGAATTTTTATATCATTTTGCTGATTGAAAACGCATGTGTAGTGTTTTCGAAGAGATTTTGAAATTATGACAAAAAAAAATATTTTATATGTTGAAGACAATCCTGCTAATTTAAGACTCATTACCCAGGTAATGGAAAAAATTCAGGGGGTTGAACTAATTTCTGCTCATACCCCCCAGCTGGGCCTGGATCTTTGTGATGCTAAAGAGATGGATCTGATTCTTCTCGATATAAATTTACCCGGTATGAATGGTTTTGAAATGCTTGAAAAGCTTAGATCCATGAACCAGTATAAAGATGTTCCCATTCTTGCAGTAAGCGCTAATGCAATGCCCGGTGATATTGCAAAAGGCAAAGAAGCGGGATTTGACGAATACATTACCAAGCCAATTAATATTCAAAACTTTATTCAGACCGTAAAAGAATATTTAAAACTGAATTAAAATCTCTGGGTCACTGCTGGTTTTCATATGCAACTTTCGCAGCAATTGCGCTGTAATTAAAGAAGATTCCCATCTGAACATTATATGTATTCAGAATCCTGCCTGACATCTGATCAGAATTCAGAAGAGCTCTTGTTACACTGCCCTCAAGTTTGATGCCTGCTACAGGCGAAATAAAGAAATTCATACCGATCCCGCCAGAACCGATCTTACCAAGTCCGTTTGAGACCGTTGATGAAGTTATGTAAGGTTCATACTGAAGTCCTGAATGTGCATTGCCGGAAAATTTCAGCGCTCCTGCTTTCAGAACAATATATGGATCAAGAATTTTTTTTGGAAAAGGGTGGAATGTTCCCATGAATAAAAAAGCATTTCCCTGAAATAATAATTTTTTCATGGGAAAGGGTTCATAGAAAATTTGTCCGAACTTATCGCTCCCATATATAATATCCTGGCGTTCAGATTGGATTTTATACCTGAAATTACTGAATCCAACACCGAAGTAATTATTGACTCCATATTCGATATCAAACTGCATTGTTAGGAGAGGGGAATATTTCGGTTGAAAAAAATATTCCGGCACACCATACCCTGAAAGCGGATTTTTATACACACCGGATTCTATTCCATACTTAATATTTTTGTCATATGATTTTTCATGCGAAATGAAGCTTCCTGTGGGAGAGAAAAGATTTCCTCTTGAAAAGGAAATCAGGAGAATTCCGCTGTAGTAGCCGGGTGGGTGTTTTGGTTTTGGATAGACTTTTCGTGTGATTTCAAGATCTGGTTTTGATGAAAGTCCTCCTTTTTTTTCCGAACTGTCATCTGAGATTTCTTCGCCGAAAAGAGAAAAAGCACTGAATCCTGACAGAAATACTGCATAGATAATTTTTTTTAATTTCATGATCTGCCTCCGTAATAAAATGGAGTTTAGCCGCAGAAGAGGAAGGAATCAAACAAAGATGTCTGAAATGCTCTGACAGACGGTAAAATGCTAAATTTTTTTAATTTTTTCTAAAATTGTTTTAGAGGCGGTCTTTCAGTTCTTTGTATTTGATTCTGCTTAAGGGAAGGATCGTCTGATTTTTTAATTCTACAAAATACTTGCTGCCCGGCCGGATTATATAATTTGAAACTTCACGAAAATCAAGAATGTAAGATTTATGAATTCTGATAAAATGATCGGGAAGAATCGCTTCCAGCGAATGAAGCGTTTTTCTGTGCTGTTCTGTATTTCCGTTTTTCATGTGGATTTTTACATAATTATCAAAAGCTTCGAGATAAAGGATTTCTTCAATATGCACCAAAAGCACTCTGTCGTCTTTTTTTACGGATAGATACTTTAGTGGTTCAGGGTAGGACATGACATTGCTGAAACGATCCAGTGCCTGCTTGAATCTTTCCTTTTGAATGGGTTTTGCAACAAAGTCAATCACGCCGTATTGAAATGCCTCAATGGCTCTGTCTGTATTGGCAGAGATAATAATGGTCTGGAAGGATCCTGCTGCAGCTGTTTTTAAAATCTCAAATCCATCTTCGCCATTTAAATTTAGATCAAGAAAAAGGAGGTCAACAGGATAATCCAATAAAAAAAATTCTGAAGAGGTTAAGCTGCTTTGAATTTTCAAAGATTCAATTTTATCTCCAATCAGATCACGGAGCATTTTTTCAATGCCTCTGGCCGCTACCATTTCGTCTTCAATTATTAAAATTCTCATGATGATACCGGGTTGATTCCTTTTTTTACAGCAATCTTCACTTCCCATCCTTCTTCTGTCGGACCGTAAGAGAGCTTCCAATTTCCGGGATAGGCTTCTTCCAGTCGTGTTTTTATAAATGAAAATCCAAGACCGCTGTTCAGGCGTTTATTGTTTTCAGACGATCCGTTA
>JAOUOA010000344.1 GCA_029880625.1 Spirochaetia bacterium | reverse complement strand
GACATGATAAAAAAAATTAATTTGTAAGCATACCCTGAAATTATATAAAATGATTTTAAGATCTATTCTGTTGATTTTTATTCAGTTCCCATAGTTTTATATATTTTTGAAAATTATAGTAAGCTGCAAGTACTGCAATAATCAGTCCTACTCGGCCATCTAGAAATCCTAAACGCCAGAAATAAGTAAGAATAAATTTGGAAATGCTTTTAAGGATGGCCCATAAAACTGACGAATAAGATTTTTGTTCAAATTTTTCTTTTGCAATTAGAGTAGAGTAAAAATTGATTTTTTGAATATGTTCGCTTATATTTTTATAGCTGAAATGTAAAATTGGTAATTTTAATTTTCCTGCTTTTCCTTCCAGAATAACTTTTTCATGAACATTGATGCCCCCAAACCTCCCTTTACCGTTTTTGAATAACCGTAAGCTGTAATTGGGGTACCAGCCTGAATGTGAAATCCATTGATTTAAATAGTTTGTTTTTCTAGGAAGAAAATATCCTGTAAAATCTGAATCAGAGAGTATATTATCATTAATTTCTTGTGAAAGGTCTTTTGAAACAATTTCATCCGCATCGATGACTAAAATCCATTCGTGTGCGGCATGTGTAATACAAGAATTTTTCTGATTTATAAAATTATCAAATTTTCGTTTATAAATTTTTGCATGGAATTCTTCAGCAACTTCAAGCGTCCTGTCATTAGAATAACTATCTAATACAATAATCTCATCAACAAAACTTAGAGAAGTAAGACATTCCGGCAGAGAGAGTTCTTCATTATAGGTAATAATACAGGCTGTAATTCCGGGAAGTTTATTCATACTGGATCCTGATTTGGTACTTTTAATAAATGGTGACTGATTGTGTATAGCATTTTTACTTTACCGTAAAACAGCTAGACCTCGTTTGGTAATCATGAAGATATTACTGGTCAGACATGGTGAAGCCGATTCTACCCTTGATGATGCAAAAAGAAAATTAACTCCTGGCGGTAAAAGGGATATGATTCGAATAGGGAGAATCATAACCGGATCAAACTGGATGTTTTCAAGATTTTATTCCAGCCCTCTAGATCGTGCTGTTGAAACAGCGGGGATTCTGTGCAATGCTTACAATGAAAATTCAGGAAATTCAATAGGGGCGGAATCCAAAAAGGAGTTGGCGCCAGGCAATCCAGTAGAAAATATCGAATCGCTACTGGAAGGAATGAATACATCAGATGCAGCAGTCTGGGCATTTCATATGCCTGATGTTGCTGCAGTAGCTTCGTATTTTACGGGTTTGTCAGAAACATCCTTCTATGTTCCACCCGGAACTGTCATTGCATTAAATGTTCCTGTAAGTAAATATCATCATAATTCAATGATGGTTTATATGCTTCAGCCTGAGCAGCTGCTTAATTTTTCTTGATGTTCAATTTGAATTTTTCAAGAATTTAAAAACGAAAAAATTAAAACTAACGGATTGATCTATGAGCAGAATTTATCAACATATTCCTTCTGAAAATTCAAAAATTGGAATTGCTTTCTCTGGTGGTCTGGATACCAGAGCTGCGGTTGCATGGTTATCGCATAAAAAAATTTCTGTATATTCCTACACTGCGGATCTTGCACAGCCTGATGAAAGTGATATTCAATCAATACCAGCCATTGCAAAACAGCATGGATCCGCAGAGGCGTCTCTTCTAGACTGCAAAGAGGAGCTTGCAATTGAAGGGTTAACTGCACTTCAATGCGGTGCATTTCATATACAATCATCAAATACCAAATACTTTAATACGACTCCTCTTGGAAGAGCAGTAACTACTACAGCAATTATTAAGGCAATGGAAAAAGACGGAGTACAAATTTTTGGAGATGGAAGTACGCATAAAGGCAATGATATTCAGCGATTTTATCGGTATGGTGTATTTGTTAAGCCTGATCTGAAAATTTACAAGCCATGGCTCGATGAAGATTTTGTAAATGATTTAGGCGGCAGAAAAGAAATGTCTGAATTTTTAAATTCTATCAATCTTCCTTACAAAATGGTACAGGAAAAGGCATATAGCACAGATTCCAACATGCTCGGGGCTACTCATGAAGCGAAAGATCTTGAATATTTGAACAAAGGCATTCAAATTGTAGAGCCGATTATGGGTGTAAAATTCTGGGATTCGTCTGTTAAAATCGAACCAGAAACAGTACGCATTGAATTTAAATCCGGTATTCCTGTTTTATTCAACGGATTAAAATTTAATAATTTACATGAAATGATCTTATTCGCAAATAAAATTGGAGGAAGGCATGGTCTTGGAATGAGCGATCAAATTGAAAATCGCGTCATTGAAGCAAAAAGCAGAGGGATTTATGAAGCTCCTGGAATGGCTTTGATCCATATCTGTTATGAAAGACTGCTGACTGCAATTCATAATGAAAATACTCTGGAGCATTATTTTCAGCTTGGACGTAAACTGGGAAGATATTTATATGAAGGTCGGTGGTACGATCCCGAGGCATCTATGTTAAAGTCCACTTTACAGGATTGGATTGCTGCACCTGTGAATGGTGCCGTGACTCTGGAACTACGAAGAGGGAATGACTTTTCAATTATGGATACGGAATCTGATTTTATGGCATATTCACCTGAAAGTCTTTCCATGGAAAAAGTTAATTCAGCATTTTCTTCTTTTGATAGAAGCGGTGCTTTGGCCCTTCAGGACCTGGGCATTTACGATAACAGAAATTTCATGAATGAGTTTTTCAGTAACGAAATTAAAAATCAAAAAATGAAAGATAGAATAAACCAATTGTTGGATTAAAGATTATTTTTTAAAAATGCTGTCATCTTCTGAGAATTTAACGGTTTAGAAAAATAATATCCCTGCCCTTTTGTTAAACCCATTTGTTTTAATAGTTGATATTGCTCTTCAGTTTCTATACCTTCTGGGATAATATTCATATCCAGATTTGTTGCAATCGTTATGATTCCATCTACCAGAGCCATTAATTTAGATCCTTTTGTCAACGGTGTAATGAATGAGCGATCAAGTTTGATATGATTCACAGGTAATGAAATTAAATAATTTAATGATGAAAAACCGGTGCCAAAGTCATCAATAGCAAAATTAAAATTATATTGTTTCATTAAATTAATTTTTTCTATTGATTGTGAAAGATCTTCGAGTAATGCGCTTTCAGTAATTTCAAACTGCAAGTTTTCAGGCTTTAATTGATGTTGAGTCAACATTTCCATAGTTTCACTAAAAAATGAAGATTGCTGAAAACGTTTTGCAGAAACATTTAGGGAAATATTTATTAAAAAGCCCTGCTTTTTCCACTCTGATAATTGCTTTATTGATTCAGAAGCTATAAATTTGTCAAGTTCGTCAATTTTTCCAATATCTTCAGCGATTTTTATAAAAATTGAAGGTAGGATTTCCTGTTGATCGTTAAGATTCCATCTGGCAAGAGATTCAACTGATAGTACTTTTCCTGTATGTAAATCCATAATGGGCTGATAATGAACTTCAATTTTATGATCCATTATTGCCTGTTTAAGAAGACTTTCCAATTGAAACGAAGCCGTTGTCGTAAGTCCTATATCTTCTGAATAAAAATTGATATCATGTCCTTTCTTTTTTGCCTGATACATTGCCGTATCTGCATGTTTGATCAAAGTTTCAGAATCTTCACCGTCTTCAGGAAATTTTGAAATTCCAATACTTGATCCCAAAATAAATCGAAGGCCGTTTTGTTCAAAAGGTTCAGAAGTAACTAAATGTATTTGTTTTGCTGCGGTTTCTGCTTCATCTTTTGTGGAACATGAAGGGAGGATGATAATAAATTCATCTCCCCCAAATCTACCAATCATAGCTTGCAACTGATGAGTAATTTCTTTCATTTTTAAAGAAAGGGAAATTAAAAGTTGATCTCCAATGGAATGCCCGTGAGTATCATTTACTGACTTAAAACGATCCAGATCTAAAAATAATACATAAAATACACAATCTTCGGTTTTACTCTTTGATATAATGTTTTCAATTGAATTTTG
>JAOUOA010000343.1 GCA_029880625.1 Spirochaetia bacterium | reverse complement strand
TCCTAATGAAAACCTTAAACTCAATCCAGGAAATTAAAAATCTGATCCATGAAATTCTCAATATATCTGACCCGGGATCGGATTTAATTTAATTTTGTTCAAGAGCAAAAAATACTGATCGCTCAAATAACGATTATGATTTTTTAATCATCGTGGAAGATGAAATTGAATTACCCAAAGAAAAAAGATTTCTTCCCGTATTAGAAAAAAACTGGCCCATCATGGCATAGACGTTGATATCATTATACAGACTAGATCCAAATTTAATGAATTTCAGAATTTCCCGGGGAATATTTTTTATCGGGCATACAGGGAAGGTATCAAAGTTTAAATCTTGATGAATACATCCTGTTATGGATTCAAAAAGCATCTGATGATATAAAAGTTATCGATCATGAAATGGTCCTTGATGAGGATGAATGGGTTACACGCGCCATTGGCTTTCACTGCCAGCAGGCTGATGAAAAATTTTAAGGCGATTCTCATTTCAAACCTGTCCACAAGTATACTATTATTCTTGGCATCTAAAACACATTAAATATTGACAGGGAATCGGAAATAATACAATAGATATTTATGGGATCTACAAAAGACAGAGATGCTGTAATCAGTAAAATTAAAAATCAGATTTTATCTCTGGTATCTCCTGTAAAAATCATCCTGTTCGGATCTTCTTTACAGGAAGGAACAGCATGGAACGATATCGACCTTTTAATCGTTATGCCGGACGGGACAGACGTAAGAAAAATTTCAAGAATGTTGTATCGAAATATCAGGGGTATCTTGGTTCCCTACGATTTAATTATTACAACTGTATCATCTCTGGAACAAAATGCAGATAATCCAGGACTGATATACAGAGAAATTCTCAGAAAGGGCAAAGATATCCATGCCGCATGACATTAAGCCAGGAAGCCCTGAGCACTGGCTGAAGCATGCTGAAAGCGATTTAAATATTGCATGCATTAGAGATAAAAATATTTTGCTTTCGCAACTCTGCTTTCATGCACAGCAGTGTGTCGAGAAATCACTCAAAGCCCTGCTTCTGAAACAGGATATTGAATTTCCAAAAACTCATAATATAGCTGTTTTAATCGAACATCTTCCACAAAATCTTGAAAAGCCGGATTTCCTTTTCAATTCAGCATCACTTACTGAATTTGCAGTTGAATCAAGATATCCAAGCGATGCAGAAGAAATTTCGATTGGAGAATATGAAGAATCAATAGAAATTGCTGCTTCTGTATTAAATTGGACTCGAATGATCATTCGTGAGTAATTTTTCCGCATATTCCAGAGCACAACAGGGCTTCTCTGTTTCGCTTACTTATCCTCCGGCAAATATAATTTCATCTCTTGCCACGGAACGCAGTCCCCATGGCCCGGGAAACGATCCCTCCTGGATCGACGGTTCATTTTCCAATCATGGATTTATTTTATATTTGTATCGCAGTCGGTCATTCAGCCTGACCCGTATACGCTCGCTCATCTTCCGGCAAATATCATCTCATCTCCTGGCACGGGGCGCATTCCACTGGCCCGCCCAACGATCCCTCCTGAATCGACGGTTCATTTTCCAATCATGGATTTATTTTATATTTGTATCGCAGTCGGGCATTCAGCCTGACCCGTTGACCAGTCCGTCCGTGGCCTGGAGTCAACGGGGCGTTCCACATCGTGTTCCACTTCAGTCTGCATGACCGGCTGCGAAGTATTATCTTTCAATTACATGCACAATTTTCAATTCACTATCTAAATGGAACTCCTGCTCCGCTCCAGTGGCTGCGCCCCGTGTCAGTATGAATATAACATAATTCCTGCCGGAGGATTCGTTCGCTTATCAGCGGCGCGCCATGTTCAAACCTGTATATTCCGTCAACCATTTTCGCGCGCCGGATTGTCTCCATATGGAAATCCACTCCTCTTTAAGACGGCTGGCCTGCGCCTTGCAGTTATTCCGCCGCGGGGGAGAGTCTTCTTTCTTCTTTCAACTGATTCTCCCCATAAAGAGGAATCAATCTGAACAACTCAATAATTGCAGCTTTCAATAATCAAAACCTGTTGATTCAGACAGAAACTCTTTCAGTTCAGCAGTTTCATTAAAAAGAAAAGAGTTCCAGCCCAGCTCAGATGCGGAATCGACATTTTCTTTTCTGTCATCGATAAAAATAATTTTTTCATACTTTTGATTCTCCAAAGATTCCTGGATGATTCTGTAAAAACCTGAATCGGGCTTGCGAATTCCCATTTCACAGGAAAAAAAGATGTAATCAAAAAGAGTTTCCAGTTCCCGACATTTTTTAAAAATTTCCAGATACCAGATGGAATAATTAGATGCAATGCCGGTTTGAACCTCCTCCCTTTGATTTAAGTTCCGGATGATTTCAAACATTCCTGGAATGGCTTCCATCTTCTTATACAAATATTTTTTCAGTTTTCTTGGATCGGGAAAGCCTGCTTTTTTAAAATCAAAATCCGCTTTGTAGTAGTTTTTATAAAAATCCCGTTCAGAAATTTCTCCTTTCTCAAACAGAAGAAAGGACTTCATATTCCGCATGGACTGAAATTCATGAAGAGTTACATGGGAGGGCGTTAATTTCGATACAACCCTGTAATAGGGATTGACAAGAACCGTATCCATTAAATCAAAAAGAACTAATTTCATTACCTTCCTGAGCATTTTTTCATGCTCACTATTTCTGTAATATATTTTTTAATGCTGCATTTGAATTCAAAGAAAAAATTCAGTTCAGCAAGACTCCATTTTATCGAGAAATACTGCCTGGATGTTTTTCAATTCGTAATTTCAGATGGAATTCACCCGGCAGAAATAGCCTCAAAATATTAAAAGACCATTGAAACACGATAAAAGACGATCCAAATAAAATGATTTATACCTTATTAATCTGCAGATATTTAGGGAAAAAATCATATTCTTTTTCTCTAAATAATGTTTGTATCCTGTATTTAGAATCGATAAAATATGCCATGAAACATAATCGTGTATCTGTAATTGGTGCAGGGAATGTAGGGGCAACAACCTGCTACGCTCTACTCCTGAAAAACTCAACAGCGGAGATTCTTCTATCGGACATCAATCAAGATCTTTGCGAAGGTCATGTAAGAGATTTAAGCGACGCCCTTCCTTTCAGCGATACCTCAAAAGTATTTTCCGCCGACCTGAAAGAAGCGGGGAAATCAGATGTCATTGTGATCACGGCAGGCGCAGCTCAGAAACCCGGCCAGACCCGTCTCGATCTTGTGGACACAAATAAAAAAATCATTGCATCCATTCTGGAACAGATGCAGCCAGGCTCCGGTTCAGTAATTCTGATGGTATCAAATCCTGTCGATGTCCTGACCTACCATGCACAGAACATTCTTAAGGAAAGGCCCCATGGAAAAACTTTCGGATCAGGCACATACCTGGATACGCAGAGACTCCGCGGAGAATTGAGCTCCCTCCTGAAAATCGGCGAAAGCTCCATCCATGCCTATGTCCTGGGCGAACATGGGAATTCGCAATTTGTCGCCTGGTCGGAATCCTCCGTGGGCGGAAAACCCATCCTGGATTTTCTTGAATCCAACGAATCCATGAAACGGGATATCGCCGAGCATACCATGAAGGAAGCCTATGAAATCATCGCAAAAAAAGGCTCCACCTACTACGGAATCGCAGCATGCATTACGGAAATCTGCGAATCCATCCTGTATGATCAAAAACGAATTTTTCCCGTTTCCTGCCGTCTCGAAGAATATAATATTACACTCAGCATGCCTGCTGTCATCGGTGAAAACGGGATCGAAAAAATCATCAAACTGAATTTAAACCCGGATGAAATGAAGCTGTTTGAAAACTCAATGAATCAAATCCGGCCGTATCTGTAATGCAATAACAGGAGCTCGGTCTTAAGAAATCTCAATTTAAAAAGATTTTAATCGGTTACAGGAGCTTTGCCGTTGATTTTTACTGAACCGGGGCAACATTCCATTCTCTGGCGCATCCTGGAAAAAATCATTTGCAAATTTATTACTGCAAAAA
>JAOUOA010000342.1 GCA_029880625.1 Spirochaetia bacterium | reverse complement strand
TCTGCGGGCGGAAAAATCTGAAGCCGTGTCTGAAAGAACATATATTTTCTTGATAGAATCCGATTCTCAGAATTTCTGTCCTGAAACACTTAATTAAATAAAGGTCTTAAATGCCTGAGCCGAAAGACAGCTATCAATAAGAAAATTCTTAATGATGCAGTTCAGTTTTAGAAAAGATTATGTCCATTGAAATCACATTAATCCGTCACGGAGAAACTGTCTTTAACAGTGAAAAAAGGATTCAGGGGAAACTGGATTCACCGCTTACAGACAGAGGAAGAAAAAGCACTGAAAGACTGGGCAGGTATTTAAAAACCTGGATGGAACCTGTTGATTCCTGGTATGTATCGCCTCTGGGAAGAGCACAGGAAACATCGGAGATTATCAGACATGAACTGAAGGATGTTCAGATTCCGGAACCACGGACAGAAAATTTAATCCGTGAAATTGACTGCGGCGATTACGAAGGTAAAACTGACATACATATGAATCAGGAAGTCAGAAAGCGTCTTCGCCTTGAACCGGACTTTCCTTACCCCGGCGGCGAAAGCATTGTAGATGTCATGAAACGGGGGGAAAGTTTTCTGGATAAACTGATGGAAGAATCAAAAAGTTTCCCGAAAAAATACCATGCAGTTGTCGTATCCCACGGAAATTTCAACAGATCCTTCGGCTCTGTGCTGACAGGGCTCGGCCCCTATTTTGCATTACGCGTGATTCAGAACAATACAGCAGTTAATCAATTGATTTCCGTGGACAGACATCCTGTCTTTCGGATACTGAACTGGAACGATACAACACATATCCGCATGAAACTGTGAGGCCGTATGGTTAAAATATTTGGAATTGTAAATATAACAGAGGATTCCTTTTCAGATGGCGGACTTTATCTGGAAACAGAAAAAGCAGTCGATCACTGCCGAAAACTGACTGTCGATGGTTGCGATGTTCTGGATCTGGGAGCTGCATCAAGTCATCCTGACTCAAAAGATGTAAATACTGAAGAAGAAATTGCCAGACTGGCAGCAGTCATTCATCACATTAAAAAACCCGGCGTTAAAATTTCGATTGACTCCTTTCGTCCTGAAGTCCAGAAATTTGCCGTCGCAGAAGGAGTGGATTACCTGAACGATATCCAGGGATTTCCATTTACTGAATCCTACGATTTTCTTGCGGACGCAAAATGCAGCCTCATTGTCATGCATTCTATACAGAGACTGGGACGGGCCACGAAAACCGAAAGCGATCCCGAAAAACTCCTCGATGAAATTCTTGCCTTTTTTGAAGAGCGCATTGCCTCCCTTGTTGTTGCGGGCATTGATAAAAAACGTTTGATTCTGGATCCGGGGATGGGTTTTTTTCTGGGGAATAACCCAGAAAGCTCTTTAATTGTCCTTAAAAATCTCAAACAAATCAAGCATGAATTTCATCTTCCCGTAATGGTTTCTGTTTCAAAAAAATCATTTCTGGGAATGATCACCGGAAAAGAAGTGAAAGACAGAGGACCTGCAACCCTATCTGCAGAACTGTATGCATCTCTGCATGGAGCGGATTTTATCCGTACGCATAATGTTTCTGCATTAAAAGATGCAGTCAATGTCTGGAAATCAATTCAGTCCCAACCCGTTCCGGAGTTATAAAGACAGATCTTCGTTCAGTTCTTTTCTCAGGCGCTCCACAACCTCATAAAATTCCTGCTCGGAAATTTCGCAGGGTCTGGCGGAGGTTTCAATGCGGCTTAGATAGGTAAGATCTTTTACAAAGTCTCCGGAAGACCAGTCATAACAGAAAGATTCTGCATTTCCGTCGCGGAGGGGAATTCGCATGACGGGTCTTGCTCCGTACAAATAGTATTTTATCGGTGTATCATGCAATCGCAGGAACTAGACCAAGCTGCTTTTCAATTTTAGTCATTGAAAAAATTCCCCTGATTGTTTTTGCATTGTTGGTTCCCTGATTGTCCACAACAATTACGTGACGCCGGTTTACGCTTTTTAGAGTCTCCACGATATCGCCTACGCGGGCAGAGCTTACATCTTTAATTTCAACAATATCGATTTTATCAACAGGAATCATGATGTCTTTTACCTGTATTTCTGATCTGAGAACGCCGGTCTGGCTGCTGAGCTGTACAGGTTTTTCTCCAGAGATATCGTTTGTTGTGATCAAACCGATAATATCATTTCTGAGATCAACTACAAAAAGCATGCGTACGCCTTTTTCAATCATAACTTTCAATGCATCATCAATCTTAAGTGACTCGGTTGCTGTAATAGCCTGAACTTCTTTTAAATCGGTCATCACAGAAATTGCAGGATCTACCAGTTTGACGCTGTTATGCGACAGGTGGTCCGGTTTATGAAATGTATGGCCTTTTTGTAATTTAGAAAATTTTAATGCATGATAACTCATTGATCCCCTCCATAATCATTATTAATGCAAATTTTAATAGAATTGATAACCGGCGGTGCAGATTTATAATTTATGTCCCTTTCGGCTCGGTCATTAAAACTATTCAAAACAGGTCCAAAAAAATGTCAATCTTTCATATTTAAAAATCATGAAAAATATTCATTCAAAAAATAAAATTGGAATCTTGGCGGATCTGCATCTTCTGTTTTCTAGATACGGCCAAACTCCATTACCTTAAATTTTTCAGCAGCATACTCCTTCAAAAGCTTTCAATGACTCTCTAAATGAATGCTGATCTGCTTGGAAGGCTGCAAAATTCGAATGCATCATTGATTCCGAATTTATCAATATCATTGACGATAAAACTTAAGATCGCATTTGCAAAACTGTTCTCTTAAATAAAAAATTTTCCAATTTGATAGATGAGAAGACCGGCAATATAGGCAAGAAGAGTCATATACACAAATTGAAAAATCGTCCATTTCCAGCTGTGAAGTTCTTTTTTTACAGTCGCCAGAGTACTCATACACTGGCTGCATAGAGCAAAAAAGACCATAAGGCTCAAGACAACCGGAAGTGAAAATAAAGCGCTGCCGTCTTCATTTTTTTCATTCAGCATTTTTTCTCTGAGGCTGGAAGATTCTTCGGATACGGAACTCCCCACATTGTAAATAATACCGAGTGTACTGATAATTACTTCGCGTGCAGGAAACGCTCCGAGAATTCCAACAGACAGCTTCCAGTCAAAACCCAGAGGTGAAAATACAGGCTGAATCAGTTTTCCTGATTTGCCCAGATAACTCTGTTCCAGATAGGCTGAAGCAATGCGGTTTTCCATTTCGACTTCAAGAACTGCGGCAGAATCTTCGTCTGCCAGACTGATTTTTTCAGCATAAACATCACGAATATTATTTTCTACTGATTCCGGCCGTGGGAAATAACTGAGAGCCCAGATTAAAATCGACATTGCAAAAATAACCGTTCCAGCGCGAACCAGAAATCTGGTAACCGCTTCGTAAACTCTGTACAGAACATTGTACAGCTTGGGAATTCGGTATGCGGGCATTTCCAGAACAAAAGGGGCCGCCTGCGATTTTAGGATATTCTGATTGAGAAGATAGGCGACCGGCAATGCGATAATAGGTCCGATAATATGCATTCCAAACAAAGAGACAGCTGCCCAGACCGGACCATAAGCAGGTTCAATAAAGGCTCCGATAAAAAGCAGATAAACGGGAAGTCGTGCAGAACAGGACATCAGAGGAACAATCATGATGGTTGCAAGACGAACACGAAAATCAGGGATGACCCGGGTTGACATGACTGACGGTACAGCGCATGCGAATCCGGAAAGCATGGGGATAAAAGATCTGCCGTTCAGTCCCGTCCAGCCGAGAAGTTTGTCCATGAGAAAAGCGGCGCGGGAAAGATACCCCGAATCTTCCAGAACGGCAATAAAAGTAAAAAGAATTGCAATCTGCGGAATAAATATAATTACAGCGCCCACGCCTCCGATCACTCCGTCCACTGCAAGAGACTGAAGCACCGGATATTCAGCGAAATAAGGCGAAATAAAATCTCCCAGTTCTCCCATCATCGACTCAATAAAATCCATAATGGGGGCCGCCCAAGTATAAATGGACTGAA
>JAOUOA010000341.1 GCA_029880625.1 Spirochaetia bacterium | reverse complement strand
AGGTGCCGCAAAAACTCCGAGCTCCCGATACATACCAGAAATAGATAAAAAAGAGACTGAAAGCAAATAAAAAATAACAATCAAGAAAAGATAGATTTTCATTACTCCTCCATAACACAAATCATCGTTATATGTGTATACACACATATTTTCAAAAATAAATTACACATACTTCTGCAGAAAGCCGCTCAATCGATTAAGATCGGACCGCATCTTTGCCCATTTCTGCTTTTTTAAAAAATAAACAACCTGCTTTTGCGCCTTTTTCCAGAGCGGAAAAGCCGCATAAAGCGTAATTCTGCCTTTATCCGTCAGGTGCAGAAGTTTCAGCCGTTTATCATTCCCTTTTGCAGTGATGACAAGCTTATCTCTGAGGAGAGGATTCAAGCTTCTGCTTAAACTGGTACGGTCCAGCTGGAGAATCTCAGACACTTCATTCATGGAAGCTGAATCCATTAAATGAATGGCCGCCAGAAGGGAATACTGCGTGGCCTTTAAATTCAGCGGCCTGAGTGCATCCTCATAAAACTGGGTAACTTTTCGTGTTGTTTTTCTTAAATTCAAACATACACAGTCTATGGATTCTTCCACGGGAATTCGATTCATATTAGTTGTATATACACATAAATACAGCAACCTAAATTTGTAAACGATAATTATTTTAATAATTTAAAAGGAAGAACTCTAAATATCGACAATAAATAAGGATGTGCAAATAGCCTAAAGTCTTTTCAAAATCCCGGATTTTACAGGAAGTTAAGTTTGCAATTTAAAGCCTAAACGATCTGCAGAAAAAGATTTGGAGACTGATCAATATAAAATAGCCTCTTAAAACTTGCCGTTTCCTTTATTTTTTAATACTACAATTCCATTTCTATCGGCGATCACTAAATCCAGATCGCCGTCTCTGTCCAGGTCGCTCAGTTCAACTGAAATCGCTGAAATCCATCTTTTGCCGATGGGGAATGTTGTATCCGGATATGCGACAATTTTTTCAGAATAAAATCCACGGCCTTCTTTGTTTAAAAATATGCGCACAGTTTTCATATCTGCGACAACAAGATCAGGATAGCCGTCTCCATTTAAATCTCCAGATGCAGTATCAATTCCGCCGCTGCCTTCTTCTGTTTCTACAGAAATTGATGCTTCGTACTGTGACTTAGCTGTCTGTACCGATGCAGATCCATTAGAGTTGTCAAGAGATCCGTTTTCATTTTCTCCAAATTTATAGGATTTTTCTTCACATGAAATAAAAAAAAGAAAAATCAAAAGGATAACTAGATTTTGAATATAAGTAATTTTCATGACATCCGGATATGATTTTTCCCGGTAATTCGTACGCTCATCATTCTGCTGCATCAGAAAATTTCTGAAAGCAATTGAATCGAAAGGATCAGAAAGTAATTTTTACCGGACCATTTGCTGAATAAATACAAGCTAAAAGAAAAACGTCAAATCTTTTCTTTATTTCGATTTGAAATCCACTGAAATATTATTTATATATATACGTAGTATTTATTCATTAATTTAAGTATATGTACCTAACTTGAAAAATCATATGAAGGATTGAAATCATGATACAGAGAACAGGCTCAGAACCGACTGAATACAATTTACGCCAGTTTTTTGAAATTACCATGGATATGCTCTGCATTGCAGACCTCAATGGATATTTCAAAGTCCTGAACCCTCTGTGGGAATCAACACTCGGCTATTCCACCCAGGAACTTTTATCGAGACCATATATAGAATTTATTCATCCGGACGATATCCAGAGCACGATTGATGCTGCCCAGGGCCTTGCAGAGGGAAGAGTTGTTGTTTCTTTTGTAAATCGTTATGTGAAAAAAGACGGATCAATGTGCCATCTTTCCTGGAATGCAATTTCAATTCCTGAAGAAAATGTAATTTATGCTGTTGCTCATGACATCAGCAAGCGAGTCATTGCTGAAGAAAGTCTCCTGGCTGCGAAATCTTCTCTTGAATCTGAGGTAAAAAAAAGAACAGAAAAACTGGAAAATCTAACAATTGATCTTAAAAATCAAATCCATGAAAAAGAACTCATTGAAAAAGAACTGACCGTGGCAAAAAACAAAGCGGAGGAAGCCAATAACGCAAAATCTGAATTTTTATCCAGGATGAGTCATGAACTCCGCACGCCCATGAATTCAATTCTCGGCTTTGCACAGCTTCTGGAAGATGAACATTTAATCCGCAAAGATTATTCTCTGCAGAAAAAAATAAAACAAATCCTGAAAGGCGGATGGCATCTGCTGTCGCTCATCGATGAAGTCCTTGATCTGTCGAAAATCGAAGCCGGCAAGGTGAAATTTTCCATTGAAAATGTCAATATAAACGATATCCTGGAATCTTCGCTTGAGCTCCTTGAAGAAACAGCCAGAACTGAAGGGATTGAAATTATCCAGAGATCGATCTGTGATGCAACTGTCCGTGTGGACTTTTTACGAATTAAACAGGTCTTCATGAACGTCCTTTCCAATGCAATCAAATACAATCAGGAGAAGGGAAAGGTTTTGATTGACTGCTCGATCAAAGATGACAATGTAATTCTTGCCGTCGAAGATACAGGTATGGGAATCAGCAAAGAAAAGCTGCATCTGGTATTTGAACCCTTTGAAAGACTGAATCCCAAAGCCTCTCAAATACCAGGTACAGGGATCGGCCTCTATATCAGCAAAAAACTTATGAATTTTATGAACGGAGACATTTCAATGGAAAGCATTGAAGGAAGCGGGAGCAAATTTTTTATAACTATTCCGCTTGCGCATGCAAATGACAGGAAAACTGGATCTGAACATAAAATCGATCATGCTCCTGAAGAAAAAAATGATATTAATAAAAATATAACCGGATCTATTTTGTATATTGAAGACAATCCATCCAACGTACTTCTTGTTGAGGATATCCTTGAAAAACGTCCGGGCATTAAGCTGATCCATTCTCCAGATGCAGAATCGGGACTTTCCATCGCAAAAGAACAGATTCCCGATATGATTTTACTGGACATGCACCTGCCCGGCATGTCAGGTCTTGAATTTCTCGAAGAAAGAGCGAAATATCCCGAACTGTTAAAAATTCCTGTAACAGTACTGAGTGCAAATGCTCTTGATAATGACATCAAAAAAGCGAAGCAATATGAAATTGTCGACTACCTGACAAAACCTCTTCGCATTCCTCGATTTCTGGAAATTCTGGACAGTAATATTCAGATTAAAATTTGAAGATAAGCAGTCAGGACAATGAAAAGATCGGATCATTCATGGTAGAGATTTTTTAATTTTTTTTCTATCGATTCAACAGATGATGAAGATTTAAAAAAGAAAACGATCATCGCACATCCTGCAGCCAATATTAAAGATGATATAGCCGTAGTTATGTATTCCGAATTCTGTATAGAAAGCACTATGATGATTAAACTCACCGGGACGGTTAAAATTCCGCCTATTAAAAAAAAAGCAGTTATAATCCATCTGGAATAGTGTTTTCTGTAAATCCCGGGGTAATGCGTCAGTTCTTTATCAACTGAATATTTATCATTTACAACCAGAGCAGAAATCGAATATTTTGTCCTTGCAAAATTGGTCAGAATTTCAGGGACATTTGAGACTGCGCCCTCTACTGTATAAAATTCGCCTTCCTTAAAATATATGTCCAGCCAGACACGCGGCACATGGAGCAGATTGTCTCCAATATAAAATATTTGACTGTAGCCGTTTTTCGTTGCTGTTTTTCTTATAAAATAATTTCCTGAAATACGGACTAGTTTATATTCCATTGAAATATGTTTTAATAGATAGAAATACAGCATTACAACCAGAAAAAAACAAATTCCATAGGCTGCATGAACAACAAAAAGAATAATTAATTCTTCGCTCATTTGCAAATCAGGAATTCCCATCAAATAACCGGTAAAAATCCATAACACAGCCATAACCGCAAGAATTCCTGCTATAAATTTAGATCCCCGGCGGTATCCGGAACGCAGATAATTCTCCTCGACAGAGGTCAGCGGACGATCAATCCATTCCAGATCAGATGAATCAGAATCCAT
>JAOUOA010000340.1 GCA_029880625.1 Spirochaetia bacterium | reverse complement strand
CTGAAGCGGCGTAATCTGCCTGAGCATTCGTCAGTTCATCAGCTCCCCAGTATGAACTCTGCCAGGTCTTATCCATGGTTTCGCTAAGCAGTTCTCGAACGAGTTCTTTCAGGCCGTGACGGTCGGTATAGGTTCTTGCTATTTTTGAAGCAATTTTAGTGCAGTAAATATTTTTTATTCCGATCCCGAGTCTTTTTTTTAAAAAGAGACCGTCCATTCTTGCAAAATGAAAAATTTTTACAATAGCTGGATTTTCCATCAGCTTTTTTAAGTTGGGAGCACCGGCAGTTTCATCGATCTGAATTAGATAAAAAGGACCTTCTTCTGCGCCTATCTGGACAAGACAGAGTCTGTCTCTGAAAACATTGAGTCCCATCATTTCGCAATCCACCCCCAGTTCCGGGGCTGAGGAAAGAGTCTGGTAAACTTCGTCGCTCAGATCATGTTTTACTATTACAGAATTTTTCATGAGAATCTTTCTTAAAGAGGAATCATTTTAATGGTCAGTTCTTTAACTCCCTTTCTGCACTTTATTCTTTTACTGAATCTTCGGTAGCCTTTTTTTTCAGCAATTATCGTATATGTATCGGCATCAAAGAGGACAAAGTCAAACCTACCGAATCTTTTTTCTGTAAGCAGTTTTTCATTGCTCAAATGGGCAATTTCTGCAATTCTTACCTCTGCAGCAATCGGTTTGCCAGATTCATTCACAGTATGCACAACAAGTGTCGGTCCTTTGAAATAAACCTTCAGCATTTCAATGGACATGGGAAGCATTCCTTTAATGGATTTTTCTGCATCCCGGTATTCCGGAGTATGAAACGATCCTTCAACTGTATATGCAAAAGTGCCGAATTGGTTGAAATACCAATCCTGGTCCGTTCCATCCACAGGGTATAAATTTTTATCTGCAATGTAATCTTTATTTTTTCGGTAGCTTTTTCCTTTTTTTGCGATGTTCTGCGCTACCCTGAATGTATTGTTTGGATAAGGATTTTGAGCCCCTTCAATTGTATAGGGAGTTAGAATTTTTGTTGCAAAAGTATGGTATGTAAAACTCAAAACAAAACGTTCCGATTCAGCTAATTTCATCATGGTCTGTACTTCCGGCTCGGATGCAGCATGAGAGCCGCGGTAAAATACACTGCGGGGATTCCCGCTGGAAGCCTCTCTGTGTCCGGAATTCCAGAAGAAAGAAAAATTGCGGTTTAAGTCTACGCCGTCGCCTGAATTCCATCCTCCTGGTGAAGATGTATCCCTGGCATTTTTTCTTCCGTCTGAAGAACTTCTATTCCAGAAAATATGGACACCGTCCGGATTGATGATCGGAACAAACCAGATTTCTCCGTTTTCAACAGCCCGGGAAACATATTTGTTTTTCCTTGTTTTGGTATTTTCAAGAACATAATGAGCCATATCCAGAACATAGTCGATGCTGACAGGTTCATTTCCATGAAGAGCAGCTGCGAACATAAAGGAAGGTTCGTCTTCTTCCTTGTGAGGATTTCGGGATACTTTCAGCCCATAGATCGGTCTTCCCTGCAGTGATTTCCCAATAACGGAAAGTTTTGTGTAATCCGGATATGTTTTGATGAAATATTTAAGAATTTTTTCTGTAATGACTTCATCTTTGTATCCGCTGCGAAGAACGGCAATATCATCGGAAAGACGGCGTTTTTCAATTTCAGGCTCAATCCAGAGAAATGGAGGATTTTTAATATGCGTCCTGTATTTTGCGTCGATCTGTCTGAATGTTTTCAGAGGCACTCTGTAGTAGCTGCCGCCTTTTCCTGACTTGACATGGACAAAGTTGTCTTTTGAAAGCTGGTATTTATTTTGTAATTCATAGAGATATTTGTTTTTTACATAAATAACTGCAACTCTTTCCTGCCAGTGAACAGAAGGTTTTGCATTCACATGAAAGACTGGAATCAGGGAAAATAATAGGATCGGGAAAATTCTTTTCTGCATAAAAATTTTAATTTACATTAAAATGCAATTCCAATCATTCTCCGAAAGTTTTTTTAATTTGCAATCATAAATTTTTCATGATTGTTTCTATCAAGGCCTGATACAGGATTTGGATAAAACTGAATCATGATCTTATGAAAATCCATAAAATTTTATTCATTTTATTATTTTTCTGCAATATACAGAATCTTTATTCTGAAATTTCATTTGTGAAAAAACCCGGCTTTTTTCTCAATCCAGTCTATAATGACACGGCTTTTTTTTATGAAAACACAGGCTCCGGGACAAATTCTTTGACAAAAAGCCAGAATGTTTATAATCTCAGACATGCAGGCCTACATTTCGGCTATCAATTTTCAAATCATACGGCAGGAATCTACGCAACAGCCAGACATAGAATTACATCACGATATTATAAATATAATAAACAGTATGATGATTATTTCAATGCAGGAATTGTATATTTCTATTATGAAAATCCTTTATTTTCAATTGATTCCGGGAGGATATTTCATTCTGTTGATGACGGAGGATTTCTTCTGGTAACGGAATCGCCAGGAATTCGTACTTCAGCAGGATTTAAAGGACTCCTTGAGAATTTCCGCATATCAGCTTTGTATCTTGATCTTTCCAGAGAGGAGTTTCTGCGTTCAAAGAAAAAAGGCTCATATTCTGATTTTTCCGGTCTTGAGCTGCTCTTTGAAACTGGAAAATTTTTCGCATCTTTTTTCGGAGGCTATTATCACGTACATGGCCGGATGAATATTTCGGATTACCGGTACGGAAAGGAACCTGAAGCAGTTCTTCCAACAGGACAGAGCAATGTTTACGACACAGGGATTCATTATTACATTTTGAAATCAGGATATGATTCTTCAAGTAGACTGAAATTTGATCTTACAGGAATTTATCATACAGGATACCGTTATGACAGGGCATTCTGGTCTTCAAATTCTAATATTTATCCTCTTGAAATCAAGGGGGGAATGTTGTATATGTCCGTTCTTTATCGTTTTATGAAATTGCAGTATTCAGATGACTGCTCCGGTTTTTTCCCGGGACTTTGCGCCGTGCCTGTCATTGAAAATGGCCCCCTGATGGGTTTATCAGGACTGGTCACTTCGAAAGATAAAGACAGCAGAGATTTTAAACTGACCGGTTTTGGTTCCATTCGTCCTTCTGTAAATGTGATGGGTGGTCCTGCATCCATTCTGATAAACGGAGATTTTCTTCATCCTTCTCCTTTCAGAAATTACCAGCCGGGAAATGTCTTTTATAACGGACCTGTCCTTGAAAATGAGTTCAGAGATAATACAGACCCCTCCATGCCGGAGTATTCTTCTAGAATGGAAATGGTTTCGCTTCGATCCGCCGTTGTTCTGAAAAAGTTTTCTTTGAATTTATTTGTATCCAGAGCGCTTTACGGAGATATTTCCGGAAAGGAGGGGGTGCTTCTTCTTTCGCGCAGTTTCACGGGATTCGGAATGAATGCTTCTTTTTTTCTCGGGGCATCTTCGGCTGAAATTAAATATATCGAAAAAGATCCGGGGATTATTTTTAACCGTCTGAGAAAAGAAGAATATAAAAATTTTATTCGGTATTCTGCAGGAGTATTTTTTCGGATTTGAATTTCTTGACCGAAACAGGGGCAGAGTGTAGAATGTCTTTATGGATCTATCAAAAGATATTATAGGGCACAAATTGAATCCTCTTCCTTTTACCGTTGAGAGAGGAAAGCTCAGGGAATTCTGTCTTGCAATAGGCGAAACCAATCCCATATATACAGATCCGGAAGCTGCCCGTTCAGAAGGATTCAGGGATACGCCTGTCCCTCCCACTTTCCAGACTGTGTTTGTTTTCTGGGGCTATCCTGAAATCTGGAATGATATGAAATCTCTTGGAATTGATGTGGAAAGGCTTCTTCATATGAAAGAACAGTATCATTATCATCATCCGGTATATCCAGGCGATGAAATTACGCCGGAAGGTTCCGTGGAAGATGTAAAAACAGGGAAAATGGATATGGTCACTTTCCACACCGTATATAAAAATCAGGAAGGACAGACCTGTATAGAGGCCCGGATGTCGATTGTTCTTCGTCC
>JAOUOA010000339.1 GCA_029880625.1 Spirochaetia bacterium | reverse complement strand
GAGACAAATAAGAATCTAAAACCGATAATTTTATTATAATCTTTCATCTTGATATCCATAAAACCGATTTTTTCTTTCTTCTTCTTTAGAAAAGAAAGTTTTTGTGAATGTTCTATCATTTATATAGTTAACGACAATGTCACAGAGTGAAATTGTCAGTTTTTTAGGAAATATATTGTTTTTATGATAAAATTATAGCTTATATGGCCTCTCTGTATTTGCAATTAAAATAAACTAAAGATGACATTTTCATTCGTACAGGTATTTAATTTGATGTTTGTATAGTGTATGAAGGATATATCATCCTGAATTTAATAATATTCAAGAGCGGCTCGATCATGATCTCCAGTTTTTATACAACATCTATCTATCTTGAGGCAGTACTGTCTGAATTCAGAGGAATCAGAGGCGCTGTGCAAATCTTCGTATGTTTATCCGAAATTTCATTGCTGATCGATAAAAATTTTAACATTCGGGCTTTATCTGGAGTTCTGAGCCTGATTCCGTGCAGATTTTCAGATGATTGTTTAGAACGATCTGTTATAATGATCCTGTCAAGATTAAATCAGATCAATAAATTAAAATAGAGAAAATAATCAATGCGATCATGAAAATTTTGAAACGTTCCGCATATTTGCAAAATCCGGTTTGCATTTACGGGAAAAGCCTGACATGCAATCAAAATCATTGACAGTAATTCCATATAATGCTGATATTTTAGCATCCAGTCAAATAAAAGCAGATACAGTTAAAGAAGCATCCGGCTTCTGGAGAAAAGCAAAATACAAAGATAAATCAGGGTACGTTTTTGATATCTATTTAACGAAAAAATATAACAACCTTTACGATGATGTGTCAGATTTAATCGATCGTGCGGAAAATTCTTATGGGGGAAAATTCGGCGTCAGAGTTTATAAGCATCTGAATAATTATTATATACTGAAGTTTTTTATACGTGAATTTTCTTCTGATGATGACAGATCCGGAAGCCCAAACAGTTATTTAAGCATCTGGTTTCTTAATCATGGAGAATGGAAGGAGATCAAACGGGATCTTCTCCAGGCAAAAATCATTTATCTTAATGAAGATGATATACCGGATTTTATTGTAACAGAATTCAGCAAACACAGTAAAACACCTGAAACATTTGCTCTTATTTCTCAAAAAAATGAGACCTGGTTAAAAGGAAAAACTTTCAACGAGGGTACAGAAACGCTTTATCTTACTTCAGATGGAAAGTGCGATACAAAATTATATATTGACGAATGTGCCCGCGTGTCGGGGTACCGGTTCAGCTGCAAAGAAGGAGATTTTGTTATTACAGATTCAAATAAACTTCGGGGCAGGGAAATTGTCGACAGTATTTCTGCTGTGTATTCAGGAGATTGGGAATGCATATGATTTATGTATTTCGCCGGTTCTCTGAAAGATAAAGAACTTTGGTGATTCTTAAATATAAAGAAGCATTTCACAATCTTCAGAAAGTAGCAGATCAGGGACATTCAGATGCACAGATGCACCTGGGAAAAATGTAATATAACGGCTGGGGGTCAAACACAGTCAAAAAAAAGCAAAAGAATGGCATAAGAAAGAGCAGCAGATCAGGGGAACAAGGAATCTATTGAGAAATTAAAAAAGATGAAGCATTAATTTATAACAATTACTTCTTAGAAATATTTTGCGTCGTATAAATAATGATTTTAATCCACGATTGAGATGTATTTTTTCTGCCAGTTTTTGAACACAGAAGTAATAACCGGCTGCGATTTTCCTCATTTCAAAAATATTATCTTTATATAAATTGAATTCCTGTAGACAAATTCGGACAGAAAATCATTCTGTATATAATAGATTTCTACTAAATAAATTTAAAATCCAGGAGCCATTATGAAATCAGATCCCGTTGCTGAGAATTTCAATGATGTTGCTGAACAGTATGATTCCCAGCGAAGACTGTTTATTCCCTGTTTTGATGATTATTACGAAACCACCGTTTCATTTCTAGCAGGTATCATAAATAATCCATCTCATATTTTAGATCTGGGAGCCGGAACCGGGCTTCTTTCAAAATATCTTTATGAAAAATTTCCTGAAGCAGAATTTACTTTAACAGATATTGCAGATCAAATGCTTGATGTTGCAAGAAAACGATTTTCAGGATTGTCCGGATTCCATTTTCTTTCCGGCGATTACACGAAAGATCTTCCAGACCGGGAATTTGATTTAATAACATCCGCTTTGTCGATCCATCATCTGACAGATGAAGAGAAAGAATCTCTTTATGCAAATTCATTCGGCAGACTGAAACCGGGTGGATGCTTTGTAAATTTGGATCAGTTCAATCCTTCTTCCGAGGCGATGAAGGAGCCTTTTAACCGCTTTTGGTATGATTTTATAGACAACAGCACTATTACTGACGAAGAAAAAAAGATGTGGCTTAAAAGAAGAGAGCTGGATAAAGAAAATTCAATTGATGATACAAAAAGCATTTTAGAAAAATGCGGATTCAAAACAGTCGAATGCATTTACAGCTATTATAAGTTCGGCGTGATTGTTGCAGTTAAATGAAATCCCGGATTGAAAAGGAATTGGATTTTTTATCACAATTTTATTATATTATAAAGGAAAAGCGCTTAAAAAAATCTTCCTTGTTTATACCGTATGATTTAAAAAGCCCTATATAGTTTTCTTTATTGTACATTCTCTCGTTGCGTTTGTGAATTCTATCGTATATGTCGGCGTGAAATTTATTAATGACTCCCAGGGCCTGAGCGGTAAAAAAAACTTTTGCATACAGGATTTTTGAGCGTGAAATTTGGGCGGGAATCATGATCAGTTCAACTTTACCGCCTTTTGACTGAACCCATTCTTTTATTACCGGTTCAAACTCATAGCAGTGTTTGCAGTCATAGGAAAAAAAGTATATAAGGGTTGATCGATCAGATTCTTTTGGAACTGGGGGAACAACTGAAAGAAAATCTCTGCCTTCTTCTAAACCGCCACACTGGAAGCTGAATGCTGCCAATAAAAAGATGAAAAGTATACGTGTTCTGAATGATATATTTTTCACAGGTGATCCTTTTTACAATATTTCACAAAATTTTATTATGATTTGCATTATTGTCAATCCTTCTTCGTGAAGTCTTATCAAATTTAGTCGTTTCTGATTTTTCCTGTTTCAGGAACTACCGTTTATCACGACGACGGTTTTAAATCGACGGATTGATTATAATCTAAGAATTTTTATAGTAACTGTTTTACTGCATCCCTCTGTTGATAAATTCCGAATCATCAGATTGAAGAGGAGCAGACGAATGATGTTTCCATTTTTTTTATTCATTTTATTTTAATGATCTGTATATGTCGGGCTAATATTAGGACCGAAAAGATAGGCAAATACAATAACAGCAAGAAACAGGATGGCGACAAAAAGCCAGATAAGCTTAAAGATTTTGTTTTTTCGAATAAATTTTTCAAGTGTGTTTCTGTCTCCTGAAAAGAATATGCTGATGGGTTTATCATCAATATATTTTTCGTTTTCTCTGGCAATCATATGGGAATTTTTTCCATTTTGATTTTTTTGCTCTGGATCGGCGCCTTTTTCAAGAAGAATATTTAAATCATTCAATATATGTGATTCGCCCGAATGGTCATTTCTTCTGAGTGAGGCAAGGGTAATTAGAGGCGTTTCGCCATCTTTATTGACTGCATTTGGATTCAGTCCCGATTTAAGGAGCTGCTGAATGATTTCTGTTTTTATTTTTGATCTTCTATCCGAACATGCCATGTGAAGAAGTGTATTTTTTTTTGAATCAACAGCATTTAAATCAATCTCTTTTGAAAGAAGGTATTGAAACGAATTTAATAGATCATGCTCTATCACTTCAAAAATAAAAAAAGGCCGGCATTCTTTCTTAAAATTCAGTCCGTATTTTTCAAATAATTCAACAGCAGCCGGCCTATCAGAAATCAATGCTGATTTAAGAGGTGATTCAAATGTTCTTTGATGGTACATTTCATCTTTAGATTTAACGGGACTCAATCCGTCCCAGTTATTCTGAGAATAATAAATAGAAGAGTCTG
>JAOUOA010000338.1 GCA_029880625.1 Spirochaetia bacterium | reverse complement strand
AAAGCCTACCTGAATTATTTTTTTAATGAATTAAATTTCCATGGAAGTCAGGATACTGCGGGAAATATCGATCATCATAACATACAGAAGGTTGTAAATTCAAAAGAAGGAAGCGCCATTATTTTATGCATTCTGGCAAATCGTATTGCTGCCGGTGCAGGAATCAATCTGCCAATCGTTATCACAGCAGGTCATTTTTTGCTTAGAACCAATATTGAAAATGAAATTCCTTTTATCGATCCATTTGAAAACGGAAAAATCATTTCTGAAAAAGAACATATGTATAATGTTGCTTCGAAAGGTTATGATCCTTCAATTGGGCTTCTGCACATTACATCTCCTTTAATTCTTCTTCAGAGACTGCTTCGAAATATAGCCCAGTCAATGAACAGATTGCCAAATCAAAATGTCAATCCGCAGATTAAAGAACTGCAGGAAATCATTAAATCTTTTATAAAAGATAATCCCTGATCTTATTTCAGAAATTTATGCAACCATGAAGAAAAATTTCATTCAAATGACGGGTTTGATTTTGTTTTCAAGCTTATTTCTTTTTTTTCATCCTGTCAAAGATATCGAAGTCTGGACAAAAGTTGAAGTCAAAGAGGCTTTTGTAAGCAGAAAAACATCCGAGCTTTTCAAAGATGACAACAGCGCACCGGAATTTGGATGGCACATCAGATTTAACAATAAGAATATGGGCCGAGGCAGTCTTTATTCCGTTTTTTATATTCCTGTTCATCCTTCAGAACAACCTGAACTAATTCTGGTGGAAAGAGATGTTTTTTCAGATGATATTGTATCGTCTGTAATACTGGACCAAAAGAAAAAAAAATATTTTCCGGGAAACGGCGAAGATTTTGCAGTGATTACAAAGAAAAAATTTAATCCGGACAGGTATTCCGGATCTGACAGACTGACTGCCGGCGCTTCAGAGATTCAAATTAGAAATAAAGGCGCTGTTAATTTTATCAGAGGCGATTACACGGATTATTTCAAAACAGTTAAAAGCAGCAGCATGGTTTTTATATCTTCAAGAAACTCAGGTCTGGACGTGTCCTGTCCTAAAAATCCTTCCTGCTCCGTTTTTCCTGAAAAACAGAATATGGAAAAATATTTTTTGGCGGACATAAAGGAAAAAGGAAGCTATCTGAGAATTCGCGGACCGGTCGGAAGAGGGAAAATCGAATATGAAATTTTCACTCAAACAGGAGCCAATAGAAAAATTCATATGCTGGATCACTTTTTCAGCCTGTTGCAAAAGGAACAGAATCATTCAGTTTTTTTTCAGGATGATCTTTCAAAACTGATTCTTGCAGAAATGCCGGTTGAAGCCCGGAATTACTGTAGATTAAATAAATTAAATCAGATACAAAAAAATTTCTGCGGGCAGTATCTTGAAAAATAAATATTTTTATAATTTTCTCTAAGCGGAAACAGATATATTTCCAAGAAAGATATCGTCTTGTTTTTGAAAAAAATGATAATGACTTTATCCCGTCTGTGCAGTTTTCAGGATCGATCCATTCATATTTTTTATATGTGACCTGTATTTCCATTTTTTTTAGGGTAAAAGAAAATGATTATTTTTGAAATATATACAATTCTCTTTTTATCATTCTGGATTCTTTTTTTTATGAGAATTTCTATTCTTTCTATGTCTGTACGACTGCTTGATAAAATTGAAACGTCAAAATGGATGAACAAAAATTTTCCCGGAGTGAGCATCATTGTAACTGCATGCAATGAAGAAAGTACAATTGAATCTGCTCTGACAAGCCTTCTCAATATGGATTATCCCGATTATGAAGTCATCGCTGTAAATGATAGATCCACAGATAAAACAGCTGAAATTTTAAAAAAACTTTCAAAGAAGTATAAAAAACTTCATGTTCTGCATATAAAAACTCTTCCCGAAGGATGGCTGGGAAAGGTTCATGCACTTGACTGTGGAGTAAAAAAAGCCAGTAAAAAATGGATGCTTTTTACAGATGCAGATGTTCATTACTCCGAGAGCGCTCTTAAAAAATGCATCATCCATTCTGAACTCAACAACTTGGATCATTTTACAGTTGCGCCTCGAATGACTGCGGGTTCATTTTTGTTAAAAATAATGTTTCGAACATTTTCCTTCATGTTTATTTTCATTGCAAAAGGAATTCCTGAAATTTTCAGGAAAAATATTGCTGTTGGCGTTGGGGCTTTCAATCTTGTAAGAAAGCAGACATTTGATAAAACTGAAGGATTCCCCTGGCTTAAGATGGAAGTTGCCGATGATGTCGGACTTGCGCTTATGTTCAAACGTGCAGGTGCGAAAACCGATTTTGCCTTTTCTATTATGGAAATCCAGGTAGCCTGGTATCATTCCTTCATGGAAATGGTTCGAGGTCTTGAAAAAAATATTTTTGGCGTATCCACAGGATACAAACTCGGTAAAGCTTACATTGATCAGTTATTAAGTATTCTTTTATTTTGTTCGATCCCTGCCGCCGCCTTTTCAGATAATCCGGTCATCATTCTTATGCTTGCGCTGGTTTTGTTTTTTCTTGTTCTGTCAGCTTTCATACATTTTCTCCGTTTTAATGAATCATTCACAGCTTCTCTTTTTGTACCATTCGGGTTTATCCTTTTGACATTTATAAATCTCAGGGCAGGTATTCTCTGCATGCGTAATGGAGGGATCCGATGGAGGGGGACATTTTATAAAATTGAAGAGTTAAAAGCATCTCAACGGGTCAGAACTTCCTTTTGAATCTGTAAAATAGTAATGTTTTCTGCAGAATTACCGATCAGTAAGAAAGGGACTCCCTGCTGAAAGGCAAATCTATGTCCGGAAAATCACCATGATTAGAATTACAGATATCATGAAAAATAATCAGCTCGTCCGAAATACAGGACGGCATCAGTATGAACTTGATAAAATGAATCACCAGCTGTCCACAGGACAGAAAATCAGAAAGCCTTCGGATAATCCCGGGGCGGCAACCAATCAGATGTTTTTCAGAACCAGGGTGAATGAACTGAACCAGTTTGAAACCAATCTGGATGCAGGGAAGGGCCGTTTAAATTTTATGGACGGCGAACTGGAAAGGGTCACAGAAATCCTCCAAAGAATCCGTGTTTTAACGGTACAGGCCTCCAACGGGATTTATCAGGGAGACGATGCGTTTGCTTTAAAAAAAGTAATTTCAGAAGAAATTGATCAGCACCTGAGGGCTTTAATTGAAATTTCAAACGGTAGAGATTCAACAGGCCGTTTTCTTTTTGGTGGTCATCAGACAGAAATCAATCCTTTTCAGGCTGTAGAAGCATCCCTTCCTGAATTAAAAGGAATTGATATAAAAAACTTTATCGTATCTGTGAATTACCAGGGAGATATTGGAAAACATTTAACAGAAGTCGAAAGAAGCCAGTATATTGATACCAATCTTCCGGGAAACCGCGTTTTCTGGTCAACGAACGTAACTCTTACAGGAGCTGTGGATACTTCCGGATATACGGCTCCATCCGATCAGAACTTTAAAATTGACGGACAGGAAATCCGCGTTTCCGCAGGCGATACAGTAAACGATATTATAGAAAAAATCAACAATGCTCATATTGGAGTAACAGCTTCCCGAATCGGACAGGATTTCTTTTCGCTGCAGACAGTAAATCCCCATCAGATCTGGCTTGAAGATGTAGACGGGGGAACGGTTCTGCAGGATCTCGGACTTTTAAGTTCGGAAAATCCTGAGATTGGAAACAATTATGCGGAAAGCGCACGACTTGCAGGCAGCAGCCTTTTTGATACGATTATCAAACTCCGAAACGATCTTCTTTCAGGCGATATTCTTGAGATTGGAGGAAGAGACCTCGGCAATATTGACGAGGCGATGAAAAATATTATGAGGTTTCGCGCTGAAGTCGGCGCAAAGCAGAACCGTGTGGAAGAACATGAAAAAAGAGTCGCTTGGGACAAAACCTTCATGACGGAACTTCTGGCGAAAAGCGAAGGGATTGATTTTCCGGAAACCATAATGAACTTAAAGTGGCTTGAAACAGTTCATAATTATGCGTTGAATGTAGGATCGAGAATTATTCGTCCGTCTCT
>JAOUOA010000337.1 GCA_029880625.1 Spirochaetia bacterium | reverse complement strand
TGGTTCGCGCGGTAAATGAATCCAAACCGGAGCTGATCCAGCCTCATCTTGCCGGTCAGTTTTCCATCACAATGGTAAACCAGGAAAACATCAAGTCTTACGATGAACTGAAGCAATATTTTCATAACTTTTTTCAAAGTGAAAATGCAATCCTGTCCAAACTGACTGTAGAACCGGAAGCCGATGTTTTAACTGTTTTTACAGGACCGAATACCGGCTATAACTACGGACATTCCACAGATACATACGAACTTAAAATTGGAAAATCCATTACAATGAAAAGCAGATGGACGGCTACCGTTATAAAAGAAAACGGTCAATGGAAAATTTCTACGCTTCATGTGGGAGTCAACATGGTTGAAAATCCCATTCTGGAGATTGCAGAAAAAGAAAAATACATCTGGGGAATTTCAGGTTTTATTATGGCAGCTGTGATGGCTCTTGTTTTTATCATGCTCAGAAAAAAATCATAACTGCCTTTCAAGCTCCTCCAGAGTTTTTTTATCAAGATCTGCCGGCGGAGCTTCTTCAGTAAATCGGGGACCTTTCCAGAGACTGAGATAGATTCCAAGGTGCGAAGGCCTTGTTTCACCGGGATCTGCATATTGAGGAAGATTGATCCAGGAAATCCCCGGATGCTGATGATGCGCCAGATGAAAATGGTAATTTAAAAATATATATCGCATCACAGGATTTACTTTTAGATTCCATGCGCCGTTTTTCACATCGCGCACCGACCAGGCATGATCCGTATACTGCAGAGAAGACCACAGAAGAGCAAACGCAGCGTAACAGGCGAAAACTCCTTCAATAGAAAGATTAAAAAGATAAAATATGCCAACCTGAAAAAATATCGTAAAAAGAATTTCTGCTGCGAGAAATTTTTTTTTGCTTTCAATAATTGCATCTGCCATGGGTTTCAGGCCCATAGGCTTTACAGCTTTATCCAAAAATAACTGACTTCGGAACAGCGGTCCCATAAAAAGATACAGGATGCATCCTACAGGAATGGAAAGCCAGTAAAATCCCGTCAGCAGACTGTAAAGCTGGTAACTTTTAAGAAAACGGTCTTTGGGATCCGTATAATAGTCAAACAATTCCAGGTCGGTTCTATTTCGCCTGTGATGCCCCAGATGACTGATTTTGTGAAACGTAAATCCTGTAGGAAAAAATGCAGCAGACAGAATTCCGAAAGCATTGTTCACCCAGAGATTTCTTGAAAAGATTCTGTGAACGGATTCATGAAGAAGCGAATAAATTGTATTTCCAGAAAGAGAAAATCCGGCGGCAAAAAGAAAGGTAAAGATTGGACTTTCATAGTACAGACCTCTTCCTGACGCCCCGGCAAGACAGAATAAAGAAAAGGTGTATGCAAAAAGCGCAATCATCAGATTTAAAGCAGAAGGGATGCGACGTTCCGCTGATCCGCTTTGATTCTTTGTCATTTGTTTCTCTTTCATAACGCCTCACTCTCAATTTTTCCACTTCGTAAAAGGCAAAAGAAGCGATCCTGCCGGCACCACGGAATTTTCAGGAATGATTGAGCCCGGACCGATGGAAGCCCTTGCGCCGATTATGCTTCCCTTTCCGATTTTCACCTTTGCCGCCGTCAGAACATATTCGCCGGATTTAGTCTTCGTAATGACGTGCCCGCCTATGCCGCTATGGCCTCCCATAACGACAAATTTTTCGATTTCAAGATTGTACCGATCAGAGATTAAGCTTCCGGCTGACCAGTAGGTAAAAAGATGAACCTTCGCGCCCCATAGATTGAGCCAGAAATTGTACAGGCCGGGAACCAGCCGTAAAATCTCTTCAAGGAAACGAAAGCGGTCAAAAGGAACCTGAAGCTGAAGAAGAAACCACCAGAGGCGGTACGTTCCGGTGAAGACTCCGGAGGCTCTTTTTTCAGGACGTCCAAAAATTAAAATGGTTATACGCCCGATTAAAGGCGGCAGAATATAAATCCAGAGAAGCGCGGCGAGAAACCGGTTAAAAGGAGCATGGTAAACAGTAAAAATTCCTGAAGCTGCGTATATAATAGGAAAATAATTTAACAAGAGCATAAAAGATGAAACTTTCTTCCTGCCATGGTTCTGTTTTTTCATTGAGTCCTCTTAAAAGGGGCCTTAAACAATTTAACTTGAACGTTTAAAGCAATATGATAATTCAGTTTTATAAGGCTGATTCCAAACTGAAATTTACACCATTTACATCACAGATCCTTAAAATTTCTATAATAAAATATACATATTTTTTTCAAACTATATAGAGTTCTCCCCCGCAAATGAAAAAATATCTTTCAGCTGAATTCCGGTAAATTCTTTCATGTAATAGTCCGTTACGGGCATCATTTCCGCATGAAACAGACTATTAACAAATTCCTGATTTGAAGAAAGATTTTCGCTTTGTCTGAGCATGACCGGCAGAAATTCTCTGAGGCGGGGATTTCGTTTCACAAATTCTTTCACAACAGCCGGACCGGAGCGCCTGGGAATAATGATCTTTCGTAAAAATCGCACCAGAAGATGTCGGTTAATCTTTTTTTTTAACGAACCGGAATGAGACAGAATTTTTTCCAGAATATATATGTCTATATGAACATGTCGGACTTCGTCTTTTTTATGTTCTGCATGAACCCTTACATAATTTTCTTCAAGACTTCCAAGCATGCCGCTGTTTTTTCCCATAATGTCTTTTGAAAATTTCAGAGAATATTCTTCAAGAAGAGGAATCAGCCAGACAGGAAACATAAACATTCCCGGGAAAGACAGGATCCATTGAGACATTTTTCTTTCTGCAAAAGACAGTTTTGTAAAAAATCTGCTGCTCTTCTGAAAAAGATCAGGGAAAGAAGCCCGGTTCAGCTTTTCGAACATGGAGCTGTGGATGTTTTCTTCCAGAATCATTTTTTCTACAGCGGCTTTAAGATCATCGGAAACAGAAAAACACTGCAGAAAAATCCTTAAAACCGTATTTGTAAAATCTTCTTCAAAAACCAGAAACTGTTCGTTCATCCTTGCGCCGAACAGCTGATTGTAATGCAATTTCTCTTCAAAAGAAAGCTGGCTGTAGGAGTCAGTAAAATACAGCTGTGTATAAATTTCAGGAACAAATGGACAGGAGAAATCAATATTTCCCAGAGGGGCATCCTGCATGCAGCGGTCCGGTTTTGCGCTTAAATCGTTAATTTTTTCCAGCGTTAAAAGCTTCATGATAGTTTCAGGAAACGCTTGCCCCCAGCCTCATTCCTTCTTTTTTTATTACGTCCTGACGCGATGAATAATTTACAATGGCATATAAAAATGCATTTCTGTAATGGATCAGATGCGACTGAAAATTAAAAAAACGTTTAGCAATACTGGAATAGGAATGAAAAGCATGCCTTGCTTTCCTGCACCCTTCAGAAAGCTCTTCCGCGCTCATTCCGCGGGGGTGAAAAACGACATCGCCGTAACGGTAATTTTCATCCAGCCACCATGCTTCATACATCAGCCGGCCTTCTTTTTTCAGCCTGTCATAAAGCGATGTGCCAGGGTACGGCTGGAGCATATTGAAATTCGCAAGAAGCATCTTCTGCTCCAGAGCAAATTCCAGAGTGTAGGAAATATCGTCGGATCGGTCGGCATCGTATCCAAAAACAAAAGAACCGTAAATCATGATGCCTGCACTCTGAATTTTTTTCAGACGTTCGGAATAGCTGCCCACCCTTGCCCAGTTTTTTTTCATCTGGCGGATGGTTTTTTGGTTCAGTGTTTCCAGCCCCAGGATGACGGCCCGGCATCCGCTTTCTGTCATTAAATTCATCAGCTCTTCGTCATCGGCAAAATCAATGCTGATCTGCGTCATCCAGCTGATTTTTAATGGAATGAGTTCTTTCAGGAATTCTTTCAGTTTTTTAATATCTCCCAGAATATTGTCGTCGACAAAAAAAATCCATCGGTTCTTCGCACTTTCCACATCGGCAATTACATTTTCAATTAAAAACTGGCTGTTTTTCCTGCTGTAAAAATTCTGAATACTGCAGAAATCGCAGCGGTAGCGGCATCCCCGCGAAAACTGAACCAGACTTAAAGGCAAGTATTTTCTGCTTTGA
>JAOUOA010000336.1 GCA_029880625.1 Spirochaetia bacterium | reverse complement strand
GAACACAGGAATGATTCTCTGGAAGAGTTCTGATTTTTGTCTTCCTCCGGAAAAGGCCGGAGACGATGTTGTTCTTTTTAAAAAAGAAGGACTTTCTTTAACGGGTGAATTTCGCCTTGTCGATTCGGCTTCCGGCCATGAAACATATACCGGCGCTCTTGCCGGAGTCGATTTTCTGTATGAAAATTTATCAAGAAAAAATGGGATGATTTTTACAATCAATTCTTATGAAATCAAAGCTTTTCAAGAAAATAACGGAATGCTTATATGGAAAATTTTGCACCGCCATCTTTCTGATATTTGTGATCCGGGAAACGGTGATTTTTCAGAATTTCATTATTCTTTTACAGATTCTTTTTTGATAACCGAATGTTTGGATTCTGTTTTTGTTTTCATAGATATAAAAACCGGGATACCGGCGTCGTATTTTCATGGATTGAACATATATTCGCATGATTCTTATGCGAATCGTCTTTATGCTGCAAAAAAATCCGGAACCGGGCTGATAGCATTTGAAGGTACTGAAAAAATCTGGTCAGTTCCATTGCCAAAAAATTACACAATAAAAGACCTTCGCGCCTCTGAAAAATGGATACTCGTTCAGTCGCATACCGGATCCGGCGAAAAAATGGTATACCGTCTGGATGTATTTAATGCAGACGGAAAACTTGTAAATACAATTCTGCCTGTTGATCAGTTCGGCTATCTTGGATTTATTGGAATTTCAAAGGATTATATGGTTTATTTCAGAAGTTCTGATCAATATATGATTTTAAGAAAGCTTCCGGACGGTGCTGAAAAAAAACTGATGAAATTTACTTCCCGCCTCGTCATTTCAACTGAAGCAATCGGAGCTCTATCGGCGCAGCCCGGCGACGATCCTCTGTTTTCCAGTCCCTATATCATCATCCCGGGATATGAAGATTTTCACGTATTTCGAATTAATGAATAAAATTTTCATTTAACGGATCTAAAGCGAATTGGATAATATCTGTCAATAGGATATTCATCCTATTGACAGATTTCTGATTCTGTATATAATCCTCCTAAAGATAAAAAGAGTAATTGTAGAAATTTATGAATAAATAAAATGATCGTTTTTCTTTCATTATTTACTGTATGCAGCGGAAGTGTGTTTGTCACAGATCTATCAAATTATGACGCTAAAGCATACACCTGTGATGTTGGAAATGGTAATTCTTGGTCGATGGCACAAAAAATTTCCGCAAAGACTTCAGTATCGAATATTTGCACTCGTAGTGAAAATGTAGTTTTCACACTGACTGTTAAAGGAATCGGAACAATTAAAGTAAATGGATCTCAAAATATTAAAATACAGGGAGGCAAACTTTCTGTTGAGTAAGAAAGCCGTTCTATTTTTTGTCATATAGAGAATGTGTCGGGGTTTTTTCCTTAAATATGAAAAAAGCCCCGAATTTTTTTAGTTGAAACAAACCCGTGTATCCTCCAGGATAATGACTCAGGGAATTTAAAAAATGTATTTAAATGCAGATCTGCAGAGTATTGTTTCCGAGCATAAGATAGCTTTTTTTAACGATGCAAAGATAGCTTTTTTTATCTTTGATTCGAACGGCTGCATCATTGACTGCAATTTTTCTTTTCTTGAATTTACAGGGATGGATAAAAATACAGTCTTATCTGAAAATGTATTTTCAATATTTCAAAATGAATATAATTTTCATCAAAACAATCTGCAGAAATTTATAACAAATATAAAATTTATAAATCGAAACAAAAAGATTTACTTATTTTACCCTTACAGTCTTAAAAGTTTATCTAATTGCAGTATATTTTGCGGAATCTGTTTCCCGATGCAGGAACAGCAAAAGGCATCAGATTTCAACAGGAACAGCGATTTATCTGCAAATTCGTTTCTCATAAGAGAGCTTTATGAGCTTTCAAAAATGCAAACAAGCGAAATGAAGAATAATGGAGATGATCTTTTATATTCTCTGGCAAAAATATTGAATACTGAATCTCTGATATTCTGTTGCCGAATTAATGATGCCTGGACAGGAAAATATTTAAATAATAAAGATATTTTTTCAGTTGATGATGCTTTTCCAGAAATTTTATCTTTTCTGCCAGAAAATGCAAGGGAATTTACGGAACTGGACAGTCATACATTTGATTTCCCAGGCAATTCTGAAAAATTTATTTACTTAATTTCAAATCGACATGATGAAAACTACCGTCTTTTTTTATTCAGGGATACAGAGCTGTATCTGGATCATACTGAGGTGAAAGCGGTTCTGGATGTACTTCAGAATATTTATCGCGAAGAATTATTCCAAAAAATATATGCTGACAATAATCCTGCCAGTGATATTTTTATCGCGGCAAAAAAAGACAATAAAATTGCATCTTGGGCATGGAGCATCAAAAAAGAATATTCTGCAAAAGATTCCTCAGAAGTATACAGGCTGTATGACGTCAATACTGGCGTTTTGCTGGAAATGGAAAATATTCTCAGCATCATTCACCCTGACGACAGGGAAAATTTCAAAAAAGTCGCAGATGAATTTATGAAGGGAGCGCCGATCAAAGGATTCAAATACAGAATGCTTCAGCCTGACGGCACAGAAAAGCATATTTACAGTACTGGAAGGTTGAAATATAATAAAAATAATGAGCCAGAAATTGTCTCTGGAATTGGAATCGATATTACAGATTATGAAAATAAAAACCAGATTATTGAAATGGTAAATTTATTGGGCGATAAAATTCTGGATTTTAACGAACAGGCGCATCGTTACAAAAAAAGATTAAAAGATCAAAGATTAAAAATAGCAAGGGACATGCATGACTTAATTGGCTCGGGACTTTCAGAATTAGTTGTGTTTTTAAAATCAAGGAAAACAGTAAATGATGAATATTTTTTTCTTTATAAGCGTTTATCATTGCTTCTTTCTCATTTAAGAGATCTGACATTTCTTGTAAATCAGGAAAAAATTAAGAATTTCAACTTAAAAAACGAAATTGAGTCATATCTTGAACGCCTGAAATTTTCAGGCAAGTGTGAGGTTATTGAATCAATCGAAACAGACTTTTCATTGATTGAAACTGAAGCATCTATCCAAATTTTAAGAATATTTCAGGAATGGATGACAAATGTGATACGGCATGCTCATCCCAATAGCATTTCAGTAAAATTTAAAATGTCAGACCTGCATATTTTTCTCGGAATTACAAACGACGGGAATCATTTTACCTGGGATGAGAATGCAGAAAAAAACGGATGCGGTTTATCTGGAATCAGGGAAAGAGCTAAAAATATCAGAGCGAGAATTCGTTACAAACCGGGTAAAAAAAATAATAAATCTGTATTTGCTTTACTGGCGAAAATCAAATGAAAACTGAAAAAGTATATAAAATTTCCATGGTCGAGGATTCTCCTGAAACTGCAGAACGGATTCAAGCGTTAATTGATAAAAGCGACGGTTTTGATTTTATTGCAAATTACAGTACCGGAGAACAGGCTTTGAAAGATATTTCTGAATCAAAACCAGATCTTATCATTCTTGACATAGACCTTCCTGGAATTTCAGGCATTGAACTTGTGCCAGAAATTAAAAAACTTCTGCCGGATTCAAAGATCCTGATGTATACAGTTTTCGAAAATGAAGATTTAATAATAAAATCTATAAAAAGCGGCGCCAATGGGTATATTCTGAAAGATACAGACGAAGATCTTTTTATAGCAGAATTAAAAGTATTGATGATTGGAGGCGCTCCAGTAACTCCGCGTATCGCAATGAGAATTTTAAGTCTTTTAAATAATCGAAATACAGAAGCATCAGCAACATCGACGATTTTAAGTGATCGTGAAAAAGTAATATTAAATTTAATTTCTCTGGGGCTTAAATATTCTGAAGTGGCAGAGGAATTGGGGATCAGTATTCATACAGTTCGCAGACATATAGAAAATATTTATAAAAAAATGGATGTCGGGAATAAAACTCAGGCGATTATAAAAGGGAAAAAGATGGGCATCCTTGAGTAAAAATCACTGAATATTTTACAAGCCGAGAATAAATGTTATTCAGATAAAGTATCATTATGAATTATGATTCATAAAATTTCATCATGA
>JAOUOA010000335.1 GCA_029880625.1 Spirochaetia bacterium | reverse complement strand
AGAATTTGCCGACCAGATTCCGGAATCTTCAAATGAAACCTCCTGGGTGCATTTTTCTCCTGTCTGCACCAAGAATCCTGCTGAAACGGATCTGAACGATCTGGCAAAAAAAGCAAGAGAGATCCGGAAGGCTGTTCTGGATAGAAGCGAAGATTACATTAAAAAAGTAAATTCATCCCGGACCGGCGATGCGGTTTTCAAGCCTCTATCTGAAGCGAAGGTGATGATCCGTCAGACAGTCAAAACCCACATCTTTATTGACCGTGCGAAAAATATGTCTCAGACTCTTCCTGTATCTCTGGTATATCCCATGGGGGTTGCATCAACCGGACATGTAGGGCGCGCCATTGTGGGCGGTCTTGGAGGACTTGAAATTACGGACGATCTGGGCGCAGAAGATCTGGATCTTGCGGCAGTTCTTCCCCATAAGCTTTCGCAGGCAGGAAAAATTCAGCCCGGGCGCTACTCTGTCATAACCGGTCCTGATGTAACCGGAGTGATTGCCCACGAAGCATTCGGGCATACTCAGGAAGGCGATACCTGCATGAAAGGCAGAAGCATTTCTGTCGATCTTCGGAATAACCAGGTAAAGGTGGGAAATGACCAGGCAAGCATTGTTAATTATGCTGCGGTTTTTTCTATGGATGATCTTTCGCACGGTTCCAATGGCTCATTCTTTTTTGATCATGAAGGTCAGCTTTCCCGGCCCCAGACCATCTTAAATCAGGGGATGCTTTCTGAACCCATGGCGGATCTTACTGTATCGCTTCGCCTGAAAATCCCCCGGACTGCCAACGGTAAGCGGGAATCCTGGCGGCGGCCCTTGATGACGCGGCAGACCAATACGTATTTTACTCCAGGGGATAAAACTCTTGAAGAGATGATCGGCATGGTGACAGACGGATTTCTTGCACGATATGCCCATGGAGGCATGGAAGATCCCAAAGGGGGAAGTCTTACAGCAGGGACTGAATATCTTGAAGAAATCAAAGATGGAAAGCTTACAGGAAAGATCTTTCTCGGTCCTTCCGGAGGCCATATAGAACTGTCCGATCCTGTGTTTACTCTTCTTGATCGAATTTTAGCCAAGTCCCGGACTTCTCATGAGGAAGGGATCCCTGAAAATAAATTTGGTGGCTGCGGCAAATACCATAAAGAATCGGTTGAAGCAGGCTGCGGTGGGCCCTATATCCTCTGGGAAAGTGTAAATTGCGGATAAGATCTTTGAAAATTAGCCTTACCTGAAATTTCTTTTCATTAAAGATATAGATGTTTTTCAGGGTTTGATCCTTTTCACAGAATTCTTATTAAAATTATAAGCTGATCCAGCAGGGCTTTTTACAGATTTTCCTGATTATTTCTATTAAAGGACGGTCATTTTTTTTATTAGGAGACATAATTTATCTTGAACAAATAGTCCTGAATATTTATTTTTACAATGTGACATAATTCTCAGGCCTATTTCTCCTGAAATCAGGATTCCTGGATCACAATCGGTAACGCCAATTCTTAAAACAAATACATAGAGGTTGAATTTTAAATGGAAAGCACAGCAAAAAAAACACTGGATGATCTCCAAAAGCAGGCATATATCATGATTACAAGCGGATATTCCGTGACTACCACTTCTCATGTTCTCGGTGTCCAGCCGGATATACTGGAAAAATGGATCCAGCCGGGAAAAATCACTTTGAAAACCTCTGGACGTAAACTCACAAGAAAAATGTAAGTCACTCTTTATTATGAAGAGAATTGATTTCCTTACCAAAATCGTTCCTGCAGCGGTTCTGGGCGCATCTCTTTCCAGCTGTAAGCGAAGAGGGGAAGGAGGGCGTTCTTCTGTATTTACAAGAACTGTAAACTGGCGTCTTGCTTCCAGTTTTCCAAGAGGTCTGGATACGATCTTTGGAGCATCGGAGCAGCTAGCAAAACGTGTAAAAGAACTTTCCGGCGGTAAATTTAATATCAGAGTCTTCCCGGCAGGCGAACTGGTTCCGGGTCTTCAGGTCATGGATGCAGTTCAGCAAGGAACCGTCCAGATGGGTCATACGGCATCCTATTATTATACCGGAAAACATCCGGGGCTTGCATTTGAAACCGGAGTTCCTTTCGGACTGACTGCAAGACAGCAAAATGCCTGGATGCAGGAAGGGGGCGGTCGGGAGCTAATCCAGGCTCTTCTTGGCCGATTCAATGTCCATTACCTTCCGGGCGGAAATACCGGCACGCAGATGGGAGGATGGTTTCGCCGCGAAATCAGAAGTCTTGCCGACCTCAAAGGACTGAAAATGCGAATTCCCGGTCTGGGGGGACAGGTCATGAACCGTCTTGGCGTAAATGTGCAGATTTTAAGCGGCGGAGATATTTACCCTGCTCTTGAGCGAGGCGCCATCGATGCAACAGAATGGGTCGGTCCCTACGATGATGAAAAACTCGGATTTTTTCGTATTGCGAAGCATTATTATACTCCGGGATGGTGGGAACCGGGAGCCGCTCTTGCATTTTATATTAATCAGAAGGAATGGGATCAGCTGCCCCCCGTTTACAGAAGCATCCTTGAAACAGCTTCGAAAGAAGCCTCTGCAGATATGCTCGTGAAATACGATGCAAGGAATCCTGAAGCGATGGAGCGCCTTCTTGCGAAAGGAGTAAAGGTTCACAGTTTTTCGCAGGATATTATGGAAGCTTCAGAAAAAGCCGCTTTTGAAATTTATGAAGAAGAGTCAAAAAAAGATCCTCTGTATGCGGAGATTTATAAGTCCTGGAAAAAATTCCGCGCACAATCCATAGACTGGTTCGGCGTTTCGGAAAACCGGTATTCTGAATCTGTCGGAAAAATGAAGGAATCCTGAGTATGGAAATATTTTTTTCGCGTCTGAACCGATCCTGGCTGAAAAATTTCTATTACTCTTCTCATTGATTCAGTTCCTCCGGAGACAAAAGATGCTTGATGCTGTTAAAAAAACTTCGAAATTCATTGATTCTGTATCTGCGAAAACGGCAAGAGGTCTGCACTGGCTTCTGCTGCTCATGATCGCAACAGCTGTATACAATGCATTCGGCAGATATGCGGGCAAATGGGTCGGCATCAATCTCAGCTCAAATTTTTTTATAGAGCTTCAGTGGTATCTTTTCAGTCTGGTATTCCTTTTTGGAGCCTCTTCCGCTCTTCTGCGAAAAGCGCATGTAAGTGTAGATGTCCTTTCTTCGAGATTTTCTGAAAATTTCAGGGCTAAAATCAGTATTGCCGGCGGTGTCCTTCTTCTGCTTCCTTTCTGTATTTTTATGATTGTGATTTCAATCCCGTCTGTGCAGAGCTCCTGGGCTGTTTTTGAAGATTCGCCGGATCCGGGCGGAATTGTTCGCTATCCCATTAAAACTATGGTCCCTCTTGCGTTTTTTCTTTTGTTGCTGCAGGGGATTTCTGAGCTGATTAAAACCTGGCTGTTTCTGAGGAAAGAAGAGGCGGCGAAAGAAGAAGACCGATCCGTGAGCGGAGGCCTCTGATGTATCTGGAAGATGCTCTGCCTTTATGGATGTTTCTTACGCTGCTTTCTCTTATTTTTTCCGGATATCCTGTTGCGTTTTCTCTTGGCGGAACAGCTTTGATTTTTGGCTTTATCGCATCGTTTTTCGGTATTTTTGATCTGGATTTATTTTTTGCATTGCCGGAAAGGGTTTTCGGCATCATGTCCAATTCTGTTCTTCTTGCGGTTCCTTTTTTTATTTTTATGGGTTCCATGCTTGAGAAATCCGGACTTGCGGAAAATCTTTTAAAGGTGATGGGTTCTCTTTTCGGGCCTCTTCGCGGAGGGCTTGCCGTTTCTGTAATTATTGTCGGAACCATGCTTGCTGCGGCAACCGGCGTTGTCGGCGCATCTGTTGTCGCCATGGGAATGATTTCGCTTCCCGTCATGCTGCGTTATGGATACTCAAAAGAGCTTTCAACGGGAATCATCACGGCTTCAGGAACCCTGGGCCAGATCATCCCTCCAAGTGTTGTTTTAATTGTGCTCGGCGATCAAATGGGAGTCTCTGTGGGGGATTTATTTTCCGCTGCTTTTATTCCCGGACTCCTGCTTTCTTTTTCATTTATTCTGTACGTGGGCGCAGTT
>JAOUOA010000019.1 GCA_029880625.1 Spirochaetia bacterium | reverse complement strand
TTGAATTACTTCAAGGAAGCTGCATATTCAGACGAAAAAATACTTTCCTCAATGCATGCTTTTTAAACACAACGTTTACGATTCAATTAAAGTGAAAACTTAAACAATAAGACTATGGTTCGCTGCAAAAGCAGACAATTATTTTTAAAGAAAGAATTTATTTCATATTTCTGCAGAATTCATTGAAAAATTTCAGAGTAAAATTACAAAATCCTACATTTTCCTTTCCAGTTTAATTCTGCTTCAAAGAATAAAGCGTACTGCTGAAAATATTCAATGAAAATTTTATTGATACAACAATCAATAAAGATAAAGTTGGATTCAAATCATTTATAAAAGTTGAATTCAGCATGAAATGCACAGGATGATATGATTAAGATCGTTAAAATAACACTTAAAATCTGTTTCGCTTTCTTGTTTCTTTTTTCTGCCCAAAACTCCTGTACAAAAATATTTTATTATCCCGACCGTAAGGCTTATTTATCTCCGGAAATCCTCGGATATGCAAAAAAAGAAATTGAATTTATAACTTTTGACACTACCAGGTTATACCTCTGGTACATCCCTTCCAAAAAACAAAATCCTAAGGGTTCTATTCTTCAGTTCCATGGGAATGCTGAAAATATGACTTCGCACTTTTCCAATCTGGTCTGGCTTGCAGACGAAGGATATGATCTTTATACTTATGACTACAGGGGATATGGAAAATCCGAAGGAAAACCGGACCGCAAAAAAATTCATAAAGATTCTGTACTTGTTTTAAATTACATAAATCAGCTCAGCCGGAATAAAAATTTAAAATTAATTGCATACGGACAAAGTCTGGGAGGCATCATAGCGCTCAAAGCTCTGGCAGAACTGGAAGATAAAGAAAATCTTTCTGCCGTCGTCATTGAAGGCAGCTTTTCTTCCTATCGAAATATCGCACGCATAAAACTGAGCCGAATGCTATTTCCTTCTGCCGGATTTCTGCTTTCTTTTTTCTTTTCTGATTCCTACAGTCCTTCAGATGAAGATTTTGCAGATATTTCACCCGTACCTGTAATTGTTTTTCACGGCAGCCGTGACGATATCGTACCGGCAAAATTAACGGAGATCACATTTAAACAGGCGAAACAACCTAAAATTTTAATACTGGCCGATCAGGGAAGGCATATGATCTGGAACAGAACAGATTTAAACAAACACAAAAAACCTTTTGAAAAGATCCTTTCCGCTGCAGCGGAAGGAAAGATTCAAAAAAATACCGAAGCAAGGTTTGTATTTGAATAAAACCCGGAAATATGAATGCCGACTTTCTGATTCAGATATTTTTTCCAGCCTGGCTTGTTTTTATTAATCAGACATTTATATCATTTTCAAACATGATTGACAGTTCAGAAGCAATAAATATTTTTTACCAGGGCTATTCCTGAGGATGAATTTAATTCACAGGAAAGTAAATTCTGCAATCTAACGGCTGATCCATGAAAACAAAAAAAACAGGAAATCTATCCCGCGAAGAAAAAAAAGTAATATTTGCATCATCGCTTGGAACCGTATTTGAGTGGTACGATTTCTATCTTTACGGATCGCTGGCTGCCATCATCAGCAAACAGTTTTTTTCCGGAGTCAATGAAACAACCGGCTTTATTTTCGCACTTCTTGCATTTGCCGCCGGTTTTGCAGTACGGCCTTTTGGCGCAATGGTTTTCGGCCGCATCGGCGATCTCATGGGCAGAAAAAACACTTTTTTAATAACGATTATAATTATGGGAGTTTCCACAGCCATAGTCGGCATGCTTCCTTCCTATGAAGCCATCGGTATTGCCGCTCCTGCAATTTTAATTTCACTTCGACTTCTGCAGGGCCTTGCGCTTGGAGGAGAATACGGCGGCGCGGCCATTTATGTGGCCGAACATGCGCCCCGGGGCCAGCGCGGGTTTTTTACAAGCTGGATTCAGACAACTGCTACCATGGGACTTTTCATGTCGCTTCTTGTGATACTGGTTACCAGAAATCTAATGGGAAATCAATTTGAAATCTGGGGCTGGCGAATTCCTTTTTTAATTTCCATTTTCCTTCTTGCAATTTCTGTTTATATCCGCCTTCAGCTCAATGAATCTCCGGTTTTCCAGAAGATGAAGGCCGAAGGAAAATCTTCCTCTGCGCCTCTGACGGAATCCTTTCTCCGCTGGGGAAACCTGCGAAATGTTATTTTAATTCTTCTCGGGGGCACATCCGGACAGGCAGTCGTCTGGTACACCGGACAGTTTTATGCTCTGTTTTTTCTGTTAAAAATTCTGAAAGTCGATCCCCAGACGACCAATTATATGATCGCAGGTTCGCTTTTAATCGCGACGCCTTTTTTTGTCATTTTTGGGAAACTGTCCGATCGAATTGGACGAAAACCTATTATCATAGCAGGCTGCATCCTTGCAGCTTTGACTTACTTCCCCATATTTAAAGGCATTACAGAATATGCGAATCCTGCCGTATTTGAAGCGCAGGAAAAAAATCCTGTAACCGTAATTTCTCATCCTGACGGATGCTCCTTTCAGTTTGATCCTGTAGGCAAGGCAAAATTCAACAGCTCTTGTGATATTGCGAAGAACTGGCTTGCAAAAAACGCTGTCCCTTATAAAAATGAATCCGCTGCTCCCGGTACGCCGGTTTCCATTCGAATCGGCTCGACGATGATCCATAGCTTTGACGGCCGAAATCTTTCCGCTGAAGATTTCAAAAGAAAGCATTCAGAATTTCAGTCAAACATCAGTTCTGCAGTTCAGGATGCAGGTTATCCATCAAAAGCAGATCCTTCAAAAATTAATTATTATATAGTCATTCTTCTTTTAACCGTGCTTGTGCTTTATGTAACAATGGTTTACGGCCCCATAGCTGCATGGCTTGTTGAAATGTTCCCTGCAAGAATCCGCTATACATCAATGTCGCTGCCTTATCATATCGGAAACGGCTGGTTTGGGGGCTTTCTTCCGACCATTTCATTTGCTATGGTTGTCGCCACAGGCGATATTTATTTTGGTTTATGGTATCCTGTAGGAGTGGCTTTAATGACTGCAGTTTTAGGCACATTCGCGCTTCCGGAAACAAAAGACAGAGAAATTCACCATGATGCATAATTAAATGAAATTGCAAAATTATACATTGGTCTTCTGAAATTTACTCAGTTTAAATCAGCAATCGGAAAAACATAAAATCATTTCATAACAATTGGACCAATTTTTATTCCTTTTTGTTGTTTACAGGAACACTTAATTTCAATATTGTATTGACAGACCTAAAATTACTTTCTGCTATTCTAATGGAATTGAATTTAATACAATCTTGCAATCATCCAGGACAGAATTCTGTTTATTTTTCCATTCGCAGTTGGATCACATTTTTCATCCTTTGCAGCCTGGGCTCTGTTTTTTTATCCTGTGGACTTTCTTCTGTTTTAATCCTTCAGGTTCCAGATGCAGAACCTTTCATTCAAAATTTACAGAATCCGGTTCAAAACTTTACCCTTTCTTTTAATCAATCACAGCAGATCAGACTTGGAGGAATCAGCGAATCAGGTTCTTTTACAGTTGACTATCAATATATTCAATACTACAAACGGCAGATAAAATCCAGACTGATCCAGATGCTGAACCGGCACTGCTCCGGCTATCCTGATAAATTAAAAAAGGAAATTTTTGCGGAACTATCGATTGATTATCGAGAACCTTTTCTCGGAATGAATTCGCTTTATTCTATCACAACAGCTCTTTTTATTTTTCCGTTCCTTGGCTATTTTCCCGTTACACCCCGCAAGGGATTTTTTAAAGGCCGTATCACGCTGAGGTATAATTCCGGAAAAAGGAAAGTAATCGATACGTACAGAAACTCCTTCAAATCAACAGTATTTTTCTTTAGCTTTTATCGAAATGAATACTTTGAAAAGAAAATCAAAGAATATACGGAAGATCTCTTAAATCAGGGCGCGGCCAGCTACTGCAGTATATAATTTTATGAAAACAATTTCGCTAAATTTAAGTTTGATTTTTCTTTTTACTTTAAACTGTGTAAATCAAAATAGGAAAATTAATTTTGCTGAAGATCCTGATCCTGCCTGCGCCCATCATTATATAAAATCAGTCAGGGCTGCCAGGAGTCAATACCTTGATCATATCTGGACAGGAGAATTAATTATCGGAGGCTTGATCTTTTCAAAGGCTGTTATTCCAGCAGGTTTTCTTTATGGAATGACAGTCTGGTCTGTTAACAAAGCTAAAGTAAAATACCATACAAAAAAAATGATCCAATTGAACTGTAAATTTGAATAACGGCATAAGATGGGCTTATAATTGCTGCAAGTTTTATCAGTATCTAATTTTAATTTCGCCTATTATTTTTTTAATGTTAAAATAATTCTCAAATTTATTGCACAGAGCAGCGAACGTTTAATTTAATCTGTAATCACAGATCTGGAATTCAGAATAAACACTTTTTCATCCGGATTTGTATAAAAGACCTGTTTCACTATCGTTTCAAACTCAATAGCATGCTTTCCCGCATCAATTAAATTATGCCTGAGCAGCATTGGATGCTGAAGGTCATGCTGTTTGATTAAAAATTTCTCAATTCTGATCCAATCCTGTTCTTCAGTAAATTCAGAAATTTTTTTATTCTGCATTTCTTCTTTTTCAAAACCCAGAATTGAACTGCAGGCTGGCGAAACATACCTGATATATCCGTTCACATCAATCATTGCAATGATTTCGTTAGAATTTACGGAAAGGAATCTGCACAGAAACTCCGTTTGATGGAGCTGCCCTTCCACTTCAATGTTTTTTGAAATCTGATCCAGTAAAGATTTTTCACGATTCGCTGTGATCGTAACATCCCGGATTTGAATCATTGTATAATTTAATTTTTTTAACTTGATCGGCACAACATTCATATCAATCTTTAAGTTCGTTTCAGTTCCAAAAATACTCATAGGCTGACTCAAAGTTAAATAACTATCTGTAAAATTATGAGAATGATATTGTGAGTGTCCTGAATTTCGCGCCTGATACAGTGAAAAATGCAAAAAGGTATCTTTTATTTGCGGAAAAAGATCAAGAATATTTCGTCCTTCCGCATCTTCCTTTGAAATCAAAGTATACTTTTTCATCCATTGATTCCATAAAATCACATCAAAATTTATATCCAGAAGAACGATACCGTCATTAATCGAATCCAGCGCTGTAAGATATATATTTTCTTCCATTATTCTTTTAATTTCAGCATTCATATCAAATTTTATTCATCGAAACTGCTTTAAATATCCGTTCAATCCTCTCTGGAGCTGAGCGAGAGATATCGGTCCAAAAATAAAAAATACTTTTCCAGAAACATTGCTTTCTGAAAGAACAATATGAATTCCAACATTCAGGATCACATCATCTTTCTTCAGCAGATTGCCGTCAAAAAGATGATCGGAGCTTCCAAACTGAAGAAAAGGCAACTCAACATAGGAAGTTAAGTTTAATGAGTTCGCCACAGTACCCACGCAGGTATTGATTAATATATTTCCAATTTCTCGCATTGCATCCTGGTAAAGTTCCGAAGGAGGAATTCCTTTTAAAAAAGAACCCAGCATTTTAGAAACTATTTCATAACTTCCTCTTTGTGGTATAATTAAAACAGAAACCGAATCAAATTCTCCTTTTACTTTTTGTATGACACAGCAAATCTCATCCGATCGAATATCAGAGAAAACTGTTTCAGCATCAATCAGCTGGACAGCAGGTACGGAAACATCAACATCCTGTTTTGCGATGATACTCAGAGCATGAGCTGCTTTTCCCATCCCGATATTAAACATTTCAATTAAAATATCTTCTTCAAGATCATTTAAAAAACGATCACTCATATAGATAACCAATCAGATCTCTCACGAGATCTTCAGTAACAGGTTTATAAAAACATTTTGAATCATTTAATCTGGCGCTTTCCTGAATCTGCTTTCCAAGATTTGAAGTCACAATTGCAATTTTAGACTCCGGATATTTTCCCTTTAACAACACAATTAAATCCAGACCAGACATCCCCGGCATGTTTATATCAACAATAAAGAAATCTACAGCATTCTTTTCAGACAATTCCAGTGCGGTTTTTGCATCCTCAGCTTCAATAAATTTGAAATCTGAATTGAAATTTTGCAAAATACCAGTCATGATCATCCTGGAAGTCGTACTGTCATCAATCACCATGATCGTTTTTTGATTCATAAGCATCCATTTTATCTGAATTTATTTTACATACGATGGAAGACTGCTGTTTATTACATGATGTGTTTCTTTCGGTCAGATTTTTTTAATTATTTTAAATTATCTCTTTCAATCATGCAGAATCATAGCATTTTTGACCTAAAAATACTATGGAAAATTTTATGGATCAGAAGGCTTTTAAAGATCTGACAGTTCAGCTCAGAAAATTTGCACACGACAGAGACTGGGAACAGTTTCACTCTCCTAAAAACCTGGCCATGGCTCTTGCAGGAGAAGCAGGCGAGCTGCTGGAGCACTTTCAGTGGCTCACGGAAAAACAGAGCGCCGAACTCTCAGGTAAAAAACTAAAAGAAGCCGGCGAAGAACTTGCTGATATCCTGATTTATCTGATCAGAATCAGCGATCAGCTGAACCTTGACCTGATTGATGAGGTGCAGAATAAAATTAAAATCAATGAAAAAAAATATCCGGTTGATAAAGTCCGGGGAAGTGCAAAAAAATACAATGAATACTGATCTTCAGGAATTCCGGCCAAATATCAACATTTTGGTCTTTTATGAAGATTCAGAAAGCTTTCAATTCATGCCAGAATACTCCAAATATGAATTTTGTCATATTCTAAATTCATTATATTATTTGACACATCAAATGATGATTATTTATTTGATTTTAATAAATATTCTTTGCAAATTATTACTTGCATTTCAAATATTATATTCTTTTTCTAAAGAAAGATCATTATAATTTATTTTCAATATTTTTATGAAGTTCGGCAACGTATTTCAGGCGATTACTTTCAGAAACAAAGCAACTCTGTATATTTTTTTTATCTCAATATTCTGCATTTTTTTAACTGTTTTAGCTACAGTAAATATGAAACTGATCTTTCATGAAGTCCAAATCAAATTTATTATTCTACCGTCTTTACTTGGAATTCTGATCGGTTATCTTTTCGCACATAATTTTATTCTCAGAAAAGAACTCCAGATTTCAAATCAGCATAAAAATGAATTTTTATCAAAAATCAGCCATGAAATTCGAACGCCATTAAATGGAATTATCGGTTTCACTGAAATTCTGACCTATTTAAAAAACAAAGTAGTTACAGATAAAGATTATGAATGCATTCTGCATATAAAAGAATCCAGTATGCACCTTCTTGATCTGGTTAATGAGCTTCTGGATCTGAGCCGAATAGAATCCGGAAAGATCAAGTTTTTCATTACAGATATTGATTTAAAGGAATTGATTCATGAATCGGTATTCAGCATTCAGTATCTCCTGGAAACGAATAATATTAAACTCCATTTTGTGCCAAAAAATGAAGCAGTTATTGTCTCTGCTGATCGCATGCGTTTAAAACAGGTTTTCATCAATTTGCTGTCCAATGCAGTTAAATACAATAAAACAAACGGAGAAATCATAGTATCATGCGACATCATAACAGAAAATCATACTGTTGTTGTCTCTATAAAAGACACAGGAATGGGCATACCTGCGATAAATCAGGAAAATATTTTCGAACCCTTTCACCGCCTTGAAATGCATAAAGACATTGAAGGAAGCGGCATTGGACTTTCGCTTTCAAAAAGGCTGATGAATTCAATGAAAGGCGATATAACATTTGAAAGTAAATGTGAAGAAGGTGCGACTTTTCATATTATTCTTCCCATGAAAGAGGAAGGCCGTGTTTTACAAACTTAAACAAACTCTCCATAAAAATTCATTTTAACTTACAGTTTCCAGCACCATTAAGATTCAGTATATTACTGAAATCTGTTTAAAATCGTTTTTTTTATTAACCCGGACTGCTATTCCGCAGCGAGGGGTTAATAAAAAAATTCAAATTTTCTGCAGATAAAGACTCACCCTTTATAGGAAATACTGTATATCGCAGTCCACTGCATATTCCAGCATCATGGCCGCTCCGCCGATTTCCACACCGTCAATAAATTCTTCTTTTTTAAATCCAAAAACGTCCATCGTCATCTGGCATCCGATAAATTTTACTCCGACATCCATACAAACTTCACGCAGTTCTTCAAGAGATGCAACGCCGTGCTTTTTGAAAGTCATCTTCATAAGACCTGTTGCAATGCTGTCAAAAAACGGAATGTTTCCTGTAATTAAATTGGGTATGGGCCAGTTAATATTCTGGAAAAATTTTGGTCCAAAAGGCATCTTCATGGGCATGGTAGGATTCCCCACGGGCGTTACCTTCATATCAATTTTCTTTTTTAAAAGCGGAAGCCCGTAAAACGTAAAGAAAATCTGAACATCCATATCAAGCGCAGCAGCTGCAGAAGCAACAATGAATGGCGGATATCCCCAGTCCAGTCCTCCATGCGCTGCAATTAATGAAACTTTTTTCTGTTCTGACATATGATCCCCCTTATTTTTTCTTTACAAAGAAAACAAACTCGCCGTTTCCTTCTTCTGTTTTTACAAGCTCATTGCCTGTACGCTTCGCCCAGGCAACCATATCATTGGCTGAACCCGGATCGGTTGCAACCATTTTTAAGATTTCGCCGGACGCAAGCCCGTCGACTGCTTTTTTTGTTTTCATGATCGGCATGGGACAGTTCAGCCCCCTGCAGTCCAATTCTTCTTTCACTGCTAATTCTGTCATGGTTTCTCTTCCTGTATGAGTGAATTAAAGATACAGATTCCAATTTTTTTAAAGTTTCGTGAAAATTCAAATTCATCAGAATCTTTCTTAATATTATAATTGCATGGAAATGAAATTCAGGCAAGTCTTTTTTGTTGTATATTTAGATTATTTTTTTACTATGTTAGTTAAGTTAATTAACTTTATTTTAAAACTAAATTGATTCTTCCTGAAATCCAGAGTCGAAGCGCTCAAATATTGATCTGTCATTCAACCCGAAATGAATCTAATGACCAGCTGCCGCAGAAAAACTCATCTTTCCTGCAAAGGGAAGCAAAATACGGCTGATAATTTCTTGCAGTTTTTATTTCAACTTTTCAGTTTGACTGAATTAGTTTCAAGGAGTTCGTAGTGATTAAATTTTTCATCTGTGTTTTGCCCGTTGTTCTGTTTTCAGTTTTAACTTCAACCCGATGCAGCATCATTCCAGTCTATTCATATCAAAATAAACAGTCTGTGTCTGATCCCGAATATACCCGCGGTCAGAACAGTGATGTAAAAGGCTCTGAATCTGTAGCTTCTATTGATGTACCATGGGATATTGATCCGGAATGCAGAAACTCACTCAAAACAAATGAAGATACCTCCATCTGCAAACGTTCTGATGATCACTTTATTGGAATCTCAATTTCCGGCGGCGGGAGCCGATCTGCAGTTTTCTCTGCTGCCGTACTTTTTGAATTGGACCGGTATTCTTTAGAAAGCAGCCATGCAGATCTTTCCATCCTGAAACAAACTGATGTGATTTCTTCCGTATCCGGAGGATCTCTTACTTCGGCATATTACGCCCTCAGCTGCGACCGCAGATCCGGCTGCCCTGAAACTGTAGAAGGTCCTCGGCGAAGAATCTGGAATGAGAAACAGGTTTATAAAAAACTCTCAAAATCTTTTCAGCGACGATGGGTTTTAAATACTTTTTGGCCTGAAAATTTTTTAAGGCTCTGGTTCACAAATTTTGACAGAACGGATGTAATGGCAGAAACCCTTTCCGATAATCTCTATGACAATTCATTCTTTGGAGGCGAATCTTTCCGTTTTCAGGATCTGAACCGCCAGAGACCGAATTTAATCATCAATTCATCAGACAATACAGAAAATATTTCTGTTAATGAACGTTATTTTACATTTACCCGCGAAGATTTCGATAAAATCTATTCAGATCTGAGGCGATATCCAATAGGAAATGCCGTTGCAGCTTCTTCCGCCTATCCTGCTGTTTTCAATTACGTCACTTTGCGTGATTATTCACATTCAGGAAAAAGATACAGACACCTTTTTGATGCGGGAACATACGATAACCTCGGCCTATTTTCAATCAAACGTATTATTAAAAATATTCATACAAAAGAAAAGCATAATCCCAAATGGCAGAACGCTTCCAAGATTGTATTTTTAATTGATGCCCATACCGACAAAGGAAGCCGTAAACGATCCGATGATCCTGAAGTAAAAGGATTTCTTCAGTATTTTGTCGATATGTCATTCCTTGACTCTTACGACAGCATGCTTTCTTCTCTTCGCTTTCATCTTATTGATACATTTCATTCATTTTTAAGCGAAATGGGAGTAAAAAATCACCCGCTTGTAGTATTCGGTTTCGATTCTTTATTAAAAACATCAAAAGATAAAAGCATAGATTGCGCTGCCATTCTTAAAGAGCAAAATCCCGGGGATCAGAAAATGCTGAACCTGTGCCGTTTTCACGACAGGCTTCATAGAATCCCCACACGTTTCCGAATTTCAAAAAAAGACCGCGGATGCCTGATTCTTGCCGCAAAAATTATTGTTAAAAAAGAGATTTATTTTTACAATCAGATACATGGAAAATTCGACGTGAAGGAAGTTTCTGAACCTGACGAAGTTTCGGAAAATGAATCCGATGATTCTACCGGAAGCGCACCTCAACGACGCAGCATAGAATATCACGGAAAATCAAGCGACTTCAAACATTACAGCTGTAAAATCGGCAAGAAGAATTTAACCATTCAGGATTTGCCCGGAGAAGCACTTGCAGGATTTAAAGGTTTCTAATGGCTTTTCTTCAGCGGTGAATTTATAAAATCCCAGCGGGAGCAATTTCTTCAAAATCGTTTCTGTTCAAATAATTTTACGGCATCTGATAATCTTTGATTTTTCGGTAAAGAGTCCGCTCTGAAATATCCAGAATTTTTGCAGTTTTTTCGCGATTCCCGCCGGTATGCTCCAGATTCTTTTCGATCACAGCTTTTTCGTAATCTTCAAGACTGATTCCAGGCAGAATCGAATCACGAAGGCGTTCACCGCTGTTTTTTCTGGGTACAGCGTCCATTCCCTGAGGAAGATCTGATTTTTTCAGGACATCATCCGAAGCAAGAACAATCATTCCTTCAAGAACATTGCGGAACTGGCGGATATTTCCAGGCCAATCATAGGTCTGAAAATATTTCAGAAGATCCTGGTCAAGCTGAGTTACGGATTTTCCGTATTTTTCATTAAACTGAACAACAAAGTGATTGAACAGAAGGGGAATGTCATCCTTTCGAACACGAAGCGGCGGCAGTTCAAGACGAATGACTGCCAGCCTGTAATAAAGATCTTCTCTGAATAAATTTTCATTTACATCATCAAGAAGGCTCCTGTTCGTTGCTGCGATAATTCTTACATCAACATCTATGGGAGCCGTAGAGCCCAGGCGGGTAATTTTTCTTTCTTCCAGGACACGAAGAAGACGAACCTGCCCCTCCAGATCCATTTCGCCGATTTCATCAAGAAAAATGGTTCCGCCGGAAGATGCTTCAAAATAACCCATCCGATCTTTATCCGCTCCGGTATAGGCTCCCTTCACAACTCCAAAAAGTTCAGATTCCAGAATGCTTTTTGTCAGAGCTCCGCAGTTAACACGGACAAAAGGCTTTTTGGATCTTCTTGAATTTTCATGAAGAAGATTCGCAATCATTTCTTTTCCGGTACCGCTTTCGCCTTCGATCAGCACGGTCACATCTGTTTCTGCAATCTGCCTTGCTTTTTTTACCACATCGAGAAACGCAGGAGAATTGCCGATCAGATTTCCAGGACCGTACACGTGCGAAATTCGTTTTCTGAGATCAATATTTTCCTGCCTCAGATAAATATGTTCTTCAAAACGTTTAAGTTTATTTTTTAAAAGGGCAAAATCAACAGGTTTGGTTAAATAATCCGAAGCTCCGGCGTGAATCGCCTCAACTGCGCTTTCAATACTTGGCTGCGCTGTTAAAATTAAAATAGGAATAAATTCGTCGGTTTTACGAATCTCCTTTGTGATATCGATTCCTGTTCCGTCAGGAAGCATAAGATCGCTAACAACGATTCCAAAATTATTTTTTTTAAGAAGATGAAGCGCTTCTGCTGCATTTGACGCAGACAGAACTTCATAATGGAGAGAATCTCCCAAAAATTCTTCCAGGGCCTCTCTTTGAGAATCGTCATCTTCCGTTAATAAAATCCTCACCATCTCAATCCACTTTGATAATTTGATGATTTTGATCATCCTTATGAGATTCCAGTCTTCGGTCTCCCAGAATAATCGTTATTTCAGTTCCGGAACCGGGCAAGGATTTCAATTCAACAGTTCCTCCCATTTCGCCTGTCATTTTTTTTACCAGAGCAAGACCCAGACCGCTGCCTTCAGCCTTTGTCGTATAAAACGGGCTGAATATTTTTTCCTGGATTTCTTCAGGAATTCCTGGACCATTATCTTCTACGGTAATAAAGCTCTGATCTCCCCTTTTTCCGGATATGATTTTAATCTGCCTGTCCCGGTCTGAATTTTCGGCATGGATAAAGGACTGCACGGCATTTAATATCAGGTTAATTACAATCTGCTTGATGTAAACAGGATCTGCATTACTGACCCTTCCGAATTCTCCAGGAAAAAATTCAACATGTACGCTTTCCCGTGCCGCCTGCGGCTCGAGAAGCTGAATCACTTCCTGAATCATTTCATTGATATCCATCAAATGCGCATGCTTTGATTCTTCGGAACGGATATGATGAATGAATTCCTGAAGCGTAAAATTCAGTCCCAGAATTTCCTTTTTAATTACATTCACTTTTTTTTGTATTTTCTGTCTTACATCCTGATCTTTAATTTCATCTGAATATCCTTCAAGCAGCTGAAGATGAAGATGTATCGCAGCAAGAGGATTTTTCACCTCATGCACCAGTCCGGCCGCAATTACGGGCAGCTCGGAAGATGTCTCCGCAATTTTAACAAGTTTATTTTCTGATGTCTTCGGTTTGTCTGCCATCGTCAATCCTTTCCGCCGTTACAAGAAAAAACCAGATATCGCTGCTGCTGATTTTTGAATTCGGCAGCCTGGTAAAATGAGACCATTCATTGATTAAAAGTCTGGGAACATCCCTCTGTTTTTTATAATAAACAAATTCCGGAATATTTTCAGGCGCTCCCAATGCATCGCTTCTGTAAAACTGTAATCCCACATAAAACGCGCCTCTGATTCCTGCAATTTGTTTCAATGTTTCTCTGTCTGAAATCTGGATCCAGAAAGATTTCCCCTTATTTTTCACAAGGACCTTACTGTAACTCCTATCCCTGGCCGTTCCCGAAGCTGCTGCCTGATGAATTTTAAATTCAAGACCGGAAAGTACAGGGCCGTACCCTCCAATTTTTAAATTGTGATCCCGGGCATACTGAACTGCAATCTCATTTAAATTCATCCTGCCTCGATCCAGACGGACGGTCTGAATTTCTTCGAGAGAATCCGGCAGTTCATTTTTATTAATATAGGCCGCAATATCCAGATCGGAAACATAAAACCGGTTTTCATGCATGATAAACATACGAGAGTATCCTTCCAGAAAACCCACCCTTCGTCCGTAAACAATTCCGGGCTCTTTCAGCCCCAGAG